>CAZZGS010000048.1:0-13510 GCA_964653845.1 uncultured Bryobacter sp. | reverse complement strand
ATAGGCGAGGCCGAGGTTGAGGTGGAGTGGGGCCAGGGTGGGGCGCAAGGCAAGGGCGCGACGGAATTGGAGAATGGCTTGTGGGAAGTCTTCTCTGCGAGAGAGAACGGAGCCCAGGTTTGCGAGGGCTTCAACGTGATTGGGATGGGTTTTGAGGTGTTCGCGGTAGGCTTTTTCGGCTTCGGCGAGTTTGCCTGCACGAAGGAATTCCCCGCCCCGTTCGTAGAGGTCGGCTTGCGTTAGAAGCAGGAAGAGGAACAGGAGCATCCAAGGCCATTCTAAACCCTGCTAAACAAACGCCAAAATGCTAAAATAGCGGTTTGGCAAACGATACGGAAATCCCACAGGGCCCTGGCGGCAAAGATCCGGGCGGCAACGATCCCAAATCCACCCTTCCTCAGGGCGAGAACCCCAAGAATCACATCCCGATAAATATCGAAGATGAGATGAAGCGGTCCTATCTGGATTACGCGATGAGCGTCATCATCGGGCGCGCTTTGCCCGATGTGCGCGATGGCTTAAAGCCAGTGCATCGCCGCATTCTCTATTCGATGAACGAAATGGGCCTGACTTGGAACCGCCCACCGCGCAAGTGCGCTCGTGTCTGCGGGGACGTTCTCGGCAAGTACCATCCTCACGGGGAAGGCGCTGTCTATGACGCTCTGGTGCGTATGGCCCAGCCGTTTTCGCTGCGCTACCCGCTGATCAATGGCCAGGGCAACTTTGGCTCGGTTGACGGCGACCCGCCAGCGGCCATGCGTTACACCGAAGCGCGTTTGTCCAAGATCGCCAGCATGATGATGGAAGACATCGACAAGGAAACGGTGGATTTCAAGCCGAACTTTGACGATTCTGAAGTCGAGCCCGAATTTCTTCCAACCGTTATCCCGAATTTGTTGATCAATGGTTCTGGCGGCATCGCCGTCGGCATGGCCACCAACATCCCGCCTCACAACCTGACGGAAGTGATGAACGGGTTGATTGCGATGCTGGAGAACCCGAAGATTACCCTTGCTGAGATGTTGCCGATTATCTCTGGGCCTGACTTCCCAACGGGCGGGCTGATCCTCGGGCGCGCCGGCATCGTGGATTGCTATTCGCGTGGCCGCGGCTCGATCAAGATGCGCGCCAAGGCCTTTACCGAGAAGCTGGGCAAAGACCGCGAAAGCATCATCATCACCGAGATTCCGTATCAGGTGAACAAGGCGAAGCTGATCACCGATATCGCAGCGCTGGTAAACGAGAAGAAGATCGACGGCATCTCCGACGTACGCGACGAGAGCGACCGCGACGGTATGCGCATCGTGCTTGAACTCAAGCGTGGCGAGCATCACGAAGTCATTCTCAATCAGCTTTACAAGTTGACGCAGATGCAGACTAACTTTGGCGCGATCATGCTTGCCATCGTCAATGGCCAGCCGCGTGAGCTGCAACTACTGGACATTCTGAAGCTGTTCATCGAGCATCGCAAAGAAGTAGTGCGCCGGCGAACGGACTTCCTGTTGCGCAAGGCCCGCGACCGCGAACATATCCTGGTTGGCTTCCGCAAGGCGCTCGATAATCTCGACCGCCTGATTGAATTGATTCGTGCGGCGAAGAGCCCTCGTGAAGCCCGCGATACGATCATCGCCGAGTTTGAATTCTCCGAGCGCCAGGCTCAGGCCATCATCGAACTGCAATTGCAGCGCCTGACTGGCATGGAACAGCAGAAGATTATCGATGAACTTGAAGAGATCCAGCGCCGTATCACGGAATACCTTGAGATCCTCGGCAATGAATTGGTGCTGAAGATGCTGATCACCAAAGAATTCCGCGAAGTGATCGAAGAGTTCGGCGATCAGCGCCGGACGCTGATCGTGGAAGATTCTGGCGATATCGATATCGAAGATCTTGTGCAAGTGGAAGACATGGCCGTAACCGTTTCTCGCGGTGGCTATCTGAAGCGCACAAGCGTCGATACCTATCGAAGGCAGACCCGCGGCGGCAAGGGCCGTATCGGGATGGGGACCAGAGCTGAGGATGTGGTGGAACACCTGATCATCGCCTCGACCCATGACTACCTGCTGATCTTTACCTCCAAGGGCCGTGTTTATTGGCTCAAGGTTTATAACATCCCCGATGCCGGTACGGTATCGAAGGGCAAGAACATCAACGGGCTGATTAACCTGCAGCCGGATGAAGAAGTGAAGGCCTTCCTGCCGGTGCGTTATTTCACCGCCGACAAGTTCATCGTGATGGTGACCAAGCACGGCGTGATCAAGCGTACGGAGCTGACCGACTTCGACAACCCGATGGCACGTGGCATCATCGCCTGCACGCTTGACGACAACGATGAGCTGATTTCGGCCAAGATTTCCAATGGCAAGAATCAGATCTTCCTTGCTTCGCTTGAGGGCATGGCCGTTCGCTTTGATGAAGAAGAAGTTCGCTCGATGGGCCGTCAGGCTCGCGGTGTGATCGCGATGAAGCTGGAGAAGGGCGATTACCTGATCTCGGCTGAAGTGGTGGATGAGACTGCGCTGATGCTGGCGATTTCCGAGAACGGTATGGGTAAGCGAACCAAGCTGACCGACTATCGCCACTCGGGCCGCGCCGTCAAGGGCGTGATCAACATGAAGGTCACCAAGAAGACGGGCAAGGTGGTTGCCACGATGCCGGTAAACGAAGACCAGGACGTGATGATTATCACGAAGGACGGTCAGATTATCCGGATCGAGGCAGCCAAAATCCGCCAGAGCGGACGTAGCGCTCAAGGCGTGAAGCTGGTCGATATTGCCGAAGGCGACAAGGTGGCCAGCGCCGGTGTGATTCCGGAATCGGACGAACCGGTATTAACCGAAGAGTCACCCACCACTCCGGCGAAAGAGTAGTCCATGCGATTCACAATCCTCATGCTTGGGGCATACGCGCTTTACGCGCAGATGCCCCCGGTGATCGACCCGAAAAATATTTATTCTGAAACGACGCTCGGCAAATTCAAGCCGGGCGTTGAACGTTATCCGTCGCGGATCTACATCCCGCACACTCGTGACAACACGGTTTGGGTTTATGATCCAGCCACCAAGAAGATTGTCGAGAAATTCAGTGTCGGCAAGGGCAAGAATGTCGAGCCGCAGCACGTTGTGCCGTCGTGGGACATGACCCGGATCTTTGCGACCAACGACTTGAACAATACCCTGGCCGAGATCGACCCGATGACAGGCAAGTTGATGACGATCCACAACGTGGCCGACCCTTACAACATGTATTACACGCCGGATGGCAAGTACATTGTGGTGATGGCGGAGCGACTACGCCGGATAGACCTGCGTGACCCAAAAACGCTCAAGCTGGTCAAGTCGATCAACGTACCTTGCAAGGGAGTGAACCACGCAGACTATTCTGGCGATGGTAAGTATCTGATTGCTTCGTGTGAGTTTTCGGCGGAGATATTGAAGATAGACATGGTGAATTTCAAGGTGCTCGGCAGCATTTCATTGACGACTGGCGCGATGCCGCAGGATACGCGTGTGGGGCCGGACGGAAAGACGTTCTTTGTGGCCGACATGATGAGCCACGGCATGCATGTGATCGACGGCGATAGCTTTAAAAAGACTGAGTTCATCGCGACAGGCAAGGGTTGTCACGGGCTTTATCCGAGTCGCGATACTAAGCAGCTTTACATTACCAATCGCGGTGAGGGCACAGTGTCGGTGATGGACTTTGCGACTCGGAAGCTGGTGGGGCTTTGGAAGATTCCCGGTGGCGGTTCGCCCGATATGGGTGGGGTGTCGGCCGACGGCAAGATGTTCTGGGTATCGGGCCGGTATCACCATGAGATCTATGGCTTCGATACAACTACGGGTCAGTTGACGGAGCGGGTGAAGGTGGGCAGAGGCCCGCACGGGCTTTGCGTCTTTCCTCAGCCGGGCCGATATTCGCTGGGGCATACCGGCAACTACCGGTAGACCCAACTCAGCCGCAACGCTTCGTCCAGGCTTCCCGATTCCAATCAGGCCGGTAATCCAACCCGCCGCATGAGATCCGCATGGCGCGGATCAGACCGGACACAGTCAAAATACATCGAGCGCAGTTCATGGATTCGGGTGGCCCGCGTTTCATAGGCTTTCTCAAGCCAAAAGAACGTATTGTTGGCGTCACAAAGCCCTGCGTAAACAATCGCAAAATCCATTGGAGAAACAAAATGCTCCCGTGCGATTGCCTTCAATGCCTCAACCACGGACAGCGCCCGGGCCGACTCGCCGGCCAGCCCGTAAACATGGCCGAGCAGCGCCCTATAGAGAGCCGACCCATTCAGTGCAATCGCCTTCTGGATGGTGGCAATCGCCTGCGCAAACTCACGATTGCCGGCATAAGACATCCCCTGCCACCAAAGCGCATTCACCAGATTTGGGTCCAGCTCAAGGGCCTGTTGGGCGGCCGGAATGGCTTCGGTGTATCGTCTGGCCCGAAAGAAAATCATGGCCCGCGCAACGTGGCTCACCGGCGAGACAGGGTCGAGTGCAACAGCGCGACCCGCCTCGACAATGGCTTCGTCAAAACGGCCCATGCGCGTGAGGTGTTCGGCATACCAGACGCGAGCCAGCAGATTGCTCGGGTTGAACTGCAGCGCGCGTCCATACTCGATTTCCCCGCCAGCCAGATCCCAGTCATGTCCGTCCTTGATGTTGGCAAGCGCAGTATGCGCGGCACTGTTTGTTGAATCCAGCTCCAGTGCCTTGAGTGCAGCCACTCGCGCTTCCGTATAAGTTTCCGACGAAGGGCGAAGTCCAAAGATTCCGGCAAAGCAGAGCGCTTCTGCCAGACCGGCTTGAGCCGCCGCAAAGCGCGGGTCGATCCCGATTGACTGTTTGAAATATTCCACGGATTTGGCGATACCCGGAATTCCCTTGTGAAGAAAGTAGCTCCCCTTCAGAAAAGCTTCATAAGCGGCAGGATCCACAGGACGGTTACTCCTCAAGTCGTGTTCCTGTTGAGGACTCAGCTGGATCCGGATCTGGCTCGCGATCGCACGTGCCACTTCCCCCTGCAGCTTTAGTATGTCGCTCAGATCCCGTTCATACTTCTCGGCCCAGATATGGCGGTCATCCGAGGCGCGGATCAACTGGGCCGTCATCCGCACCCTCTGCCCTGCCTGTGTAACGGTGCCTTCAAGAATGGCATCGACATCCAGCTCGCGAGCAATCTCAGGCAGCGACTTGCGGCCGCTTCCCTTCTTGTAGCGAACAATGGAGGTCCGCGAGATCACCCGCAGCGAACCCAGCCGCGCGATTTCACCAATCAGTTCGTCCGTCATCCCGTCTGCAAAATATTCCTGCCCCGGATCGCCAGACAGGTTCTCAAGCGGTAGCACAGCAATCGACCGTATCTGCCGGGACGAAACTTGCCAAAAATAATAGCCAGCGGAAATCACAGGCACAGCAATCACTCCAGCGGCAATAGCAAGCCAGCCCCGTCGGCCCAGGATTGGCGCCTCTGCAATAGGACGGTCAATCACAGTGCGCTCCACCGGCACCAAAAACCGGTAGCCTCGTTGCGGCAGCGTCTCGATAAAGCGCGGATTCTCCGCATCGTCACCCAGAGCTTCCCGAACCCGATTGATCGCCTTGTTCAATCCACGATCAAAATCGACAACCGTGCCGTCGGCCCAAAGTCGCTTTTGCAGAGCTTCCCTCGTCACAACCTCACCGTCGGACTCGAGCATCGCAACCAGCGCCTGAAACGGCTGTTCCTGGATCTTGATTCTTTGCCCAAACCGGCGCAGTTCTCCGGATGCTAGGTCAACCTCGAAGTCTCCAAAGCGAATCAGCAGCTTGTTTAGTTCCATCGGCAGGGTCGCATCGAAGTCCTACCATATCACCTGAACCATAAGTCCTTTGATTCCAGCGTGTTTATCAAGGAACATGCTCGCCACACAGAGACAACATCACCGCCATTGAGCATGGAAGCCTGGTTCCTCTAGGCTTCGATCAAGACCACGAAGGAGGTCTCCTCTATGCAAAAATCTACCCTGGTGATTCTTGTTCTCCTGATCACCGCCACCTCACAGCTTCGCGCGCAATCACTTCTCGAGTCGATCCGCACTCCAGAGAAAGCGGTTGCCAACATCCACCAGACGCTCGAAGGCACCTGGCTCTCCGAATTGCGGCCACCCGGCCTTCCGGCCGCTGCGCCCGCAATCCCCAACCTCGTCACCTTTCATCCCGACGGCACAGTAACAGCATCGGCCGGCGACGGCAATCAAAGCGTTGCTCACGGCATTTGGGTTCGCGTCGGCGACCGCAAGTTTCTGCAGACTGTCTTTCTCTTCAACTTCAACGAGAATCGCGTCCTCACCACAATCACCAAAGCCCGCATCAATCTCCAGATGAGTCTTGATGGCCAGACACTGAAGACCACCAATGAGATTGTTGTGATGGACCGCACCGGCAGGATTCTCTCCACCATCAGCGGCGGCTCAGCCTCCGCAGTCCGGCTCGCCGCCGAAATCCCGGCCGACTTTTACGAATTCCAAAAGCTACAGTAAGCTCTCGAAAACACTTCGGCGAGGGGGCGGGTCAGCGTCCCCTCGCCTCAGTTCTAATCCTGATCTTCTATCCGCCGCATCGCCTTATGGAGCACCTTTGTCCGCTTTTTTTCCTTGAGCGCGGCAACCAGATCCACCTGCCGTTCGGCGAGCGCCGCTTCCTTCTTCAGCTTCTGATACGCCGCCAGCCTTGAAGCATCCACTGCCTTCACCACCGCACAACCCTGTTCCTTTTCGTGTTTACAATTCCGAAAACGACAGTCCTTGGCCGCCAGCTCAACGTCGTCGAAAACTTCGGGGACACTTTCGACACCGCTGACGAGTTGGAGTTCGCGGATGCCGGGGAGGTCCATGAGGAGCCAGCCCTGGGGCAAGAGGAAGAGTTCGCGCGATGAGGTGGTGTGCATGCCGCGGCTGTCGTGCTCTCGCACTTGCTGCGTGGCCTGGCGCTCGACTCCCATCAGGCGGTTGAGCATGGTGGATTTGCCTACGCCGGAGGAGCCGGCTAGCGCGGCTGTTTCGCCGGTGCTGACGTAGTTTTCGAGTTCTTTGACACCCAACCCGGATTGGGCACTCATGACAATAACCGGGCAGCCGCCGGCTAGTTCTTTGGCTTGCCTTAAGAGGTCGGAGGTGTCTTCGAGGAGGTCTGCTTTGTTGAGGATCAGGACGGGCCTTACGCCGCCTTCCTTGGCGAGCATCAGGTATCGCTCGATGCGGCGAGGATTGAAGTCGTGATCGAGGCCTGCTACGACGAAGAGAACATCGAGGTTGGCGGCGAGGACTTGCTCTGCCATCGCTTTGCCGGGTTGCTTTCGAACGATGGCGGTTTCGCGTTCGAGGACGGCTTCGATTGAACCTCCCGGGCGGAGGGCGACCCAATCGCCGGTCGTGGGCCAGAGCCCTACGGTTTGGCGCATACGGCCACTGGGTGCGGCTTCGATTTCGCCGGCTTCTGTCCAGACGACATAACGTTCCCGATGAGTGAGGGCCACGCGGCCGGCTATACAGTCGGGAAATGAGAGCAGCTGTTGTGCGAACGATTCGCGCCAGCCGATAGAAATGAGATTCATTTGAGTTTGTCTATTTGCGTGATGATGCTCACGCACTGGGTCCAGGGGCGTCGGGGTGCCAAGCTAGCGGTTGAAAATAGGAAATATCAGGCAGAGGCGAAACTTATCCAAAAATTAGCACAAGTCTGACTCATATAATAGGGGCATGGCATCGCTGGTCGCCATCCAAGGCACAACTCCCAAGCTCGACCCTCTGCATCTGGCTTCAAAAGAAGAACGGCTCATTGCGCTGCTTCGCGAAATGAAGCGAGTATTGATCGCTTACTCTGGCGGTACAGATTCCGCTTATCTCGCCTGGGCCGCCAAGCAGGCGGTGGGAGATGAGGCGATTGCAATCACGGCCGATTCACCATCGATCCCGGAATCGCATAAGCGGGATGCAGTGGAATTCGCCAAAGGGCACGGGATCGTGCACGAAATGATTCCGACGAATGAGTTTGAGAATCCAGCCTATGTTGCCAATAATCCGGATCGCTGCTTTCACTGCAAGGATGAGTTGTTCCGGGTGATGGACCAGATTGCGTCTGATCGTGGATTTGAACATATTGTGTATGGAGTGAATACGGATGACCTGGGGGACTATCGCCCAGGACAGAATGCGGCAAAGATTCATCAGGTGAAGGCACCGTTGGTAGATGCCGGGTTGTCGAAGGCTGAAATTCGGGAATTGTCTTTGCGGGCGGGCCTTGAGACATGGGACCGGCCCGCTGCCGCATGCCTTTCTTCGCGGATTCCGTATGGGACGCAGGTGACACCGGAGCGGATTCGGGTGGTGGAAGAGGGTGAAGAGGCACTGAAATCGCTCGGTTTTCGGCAGTTCCGGGTAAGGTACCACGATAATCTTGTGCGAATTGAGATTGCCCCAGAGGAATTGGAAAAGGCACTCAATCTAGGGTTCGCAGCGGAGGTGACTTCGATCTTTAAAAGTCTTGGTTTTCATTACGTTACGCTCGACCTTGAGGGATACCGTCAGGGATCGCTAAACTCAGTGCTCAACGACAAAGTTAAGGTAAGTTCTGGCCTCAACTAGGGAAAGTTCCTAATTTCATCCGAACTTGAGTACCGTTACTCTCGACAGTGTGATGCATAAGTGTCGCAAATTGGAGAGGAGAAAAAATCTAATGAACAAACTCAAGAACCTGGTGTGGAACCTTCGCATTATCAAGGACACCAAAGGTCAGGACCTGATCGAATACGCGTTGATGGCAGGCTTCGTAGCCGTTGCCGCCGGCGCTATCATGCCTAGTGTCACAACCAGCCTGAGCACGATCTTCGGGCAGGTTGCCAGCGTCACTTCAGCTGCAGCTTCCTAAGCTTAGTTTCAGTTTTGCAAAAGGCCCATCCTTCGGGATGGGCCTTTTTCGTTTTCTTGAGAGCCCGCCGATAAGTGAAAAATATGGGTTTAGTCACAGGATCGTGCGCGAGTTCCAGTACTTGAAAAATTCAATAAAACGAACGTGGGAATTTTAGCTTTGAAATCGAAAAGGCCCTGAGCGGACCTAAGATGAGGATAAGTCTTTTGTTTTCCAATTCATAAGATTTTTGCGAGCCTGAGTAGAAGCTTGTGGCGGCGCAACCTTAGGAGTGAAACCTAGGCAATTCCCATGTGTCATCTAAGGGATTCAGCGGATTTGAGACAAACCCAAGTACCGTTACTCTTATCAATGTAGAGCCAAGGCGCTGCAAAATTGAAGAGGAGAGAAAAAACAATGAACAAGCTCAAGAATCTGGTGTGGAATCTCCGCATCATCAAAGACACCAAGGGTCAGGACCTGATCGAATACGCGTTGATGGCCGGCTTCGTAGCCGTTGCCGCCGGCGCAATCATGCCTAATGTAACACTAAGCCTCAGCAGGATCTTCGGGCAGGTTGCCAGCGTAACTTCAGCCGCAGCTTCCTAGTCTGTCTGGAACAATCCATTTGTCGAAAAAGGCCGAGCCTAAAGCTCGGCCTTTTTCTATTGTTTTAAGTACCAGTAGGACTTTTCGTATTTAAAAGCCAACTTCTGTGTATGGACAGTGTATGGGGTGCATGGATACTCTTGCATCAAGAATCGTCCCATTCTATGAACATACTAGTTGGCTACTTCCAATCGAGTCAGTTGGTGCAATTTGCATACCTGCAGGCGCTAGACCTGTTGAGTACAGCGGCTTTCCTCTCGCATGGGGTAGGCGAGGCAAATCTACTAGTGCGGTGGTTTATGAGTGTGGCACCAAGTCCTGTAGGCGGCTTGCTTGCCGTCAAAGTGATAGGAATTGTGTTTGCGGTCTATTGCGTGCAGAGCCAGCGTGAGCGGTTGCTCTCGAGAATCAATGTATTCTATGCAGCGCTGATCGTTTGGAATATGATTTGCCTGGTAATGGCAAGCAAGCACTAATACTTCCGTAAGACGGCCAGGACACGGCCTTGTACGCTTACGATGTGCTGGGGAACCATTATGGGCTCCATCGTAGCGTTAGCGGGCTGGAGGCGAATCATTTGGCCGGGCTCGCGGTAGAAGCGCTTGAGGGTGGTCTCCATGCCATCTACCAGCGCAACCACAATGTCGCCGTCGCGGACGGAATGGACTTTTTCTACCAGGACGAAGTCTCCACTGCAAATGTGGTCTTCGATCATGGAATCGCCCCGCACCTGGAGCGCATAAGTGCTCTCGTCGCCCAGAAAGTCTTTGAAGGCCAATGTCTCCTGGTTGGCGACGCTTTCTACCGGCATACCGGCCGCGATGCGGCCGAGAAGCGGCACTTCGAGGTTGGTGACAACAGGTGTGCCCGAGTAGCTGCGGCGCTCGTCGAGATACTTGGGGGCGATTTCGAGAGAGCGACTCTGGTTAAATCCACGCTTCAAATAGCCTTTGGTTTCCAGCGAATGGATGTGCTTGTGGACGGTCGCTAGAGACGTCAAATCCATTCCTGATGCAATCTCTTCGTAGCTAGGCGAGTAGCCGTGCTTCTCGATGAAGGTTGCCAGAAAATCCAGCAGGTCTTTTTGACGACGAGTCAGTGCCATACTCGCATTTTAGGCGAAGAAAGATCGAATTTCAAGCGAAAGTTTCGCTTTAAATTCGCCCAGCCACTAAAAACATCTTCGTTGCAATGGTGGGCCTCACAATTTATCGATAAGATTCAGATAACAAAAACTTCATCATCGTTGTAGCCTAGTATTTGCAAATATGACTCGTCGCTCTGCCCTTGTGGCCATGGCTGCCGCTCCCGCCTTCGCTCAAACCCTGGAGCAAGACATCCTCAAGACCGTTGTCGCCAATCACGACAAGGGTGTGGAATACCTGATGGCGAAACAGATCACAGACCCTGCAAGCCGCTTTCAGGGCACGATCTTGAATGGGTTTGGAATTCCCAATTTCAATGGAATGTCCGGGATGTTTGACACCTATGGCGCCGCGTTAATGCAGCCGCTGAGCAAGTACTACCGGAGCCCGCTGATCTTTGAACGGCTAAAGTTGACAGCCGCCTCTCTCAAGAGGAACCAGAGTGCCGGTGGCTTCATGAGCAATCTCGACACCAACTTCAACTCGCCTCCCGATACGGCCTTTGCAGTGCGGGCTGCAGCTGTCGGGCTGTTGCTGGCGAAGCAGACCAATAGTCGCGAAATCTTTGAAGTGATGCGGCCTTTTGTTGAGTCTGCTGCGGATGGGCTGGCTGTTGGCGGGATCCATACGCCGAACCACCGTTGGGTGTTGAGTGGGGCACTGGCGCAAGTGAATGAGATTCTGCCCAAGGCGGCATATGTCAAGCGCATTGATCAGTGGCTGGCCGAAGGGATCGATATCGACGAGGATGGGCAGTATACCGAACGCTCAGTCGGCACCTACAACCAGATCATCGACAGTGCGTTGATCGCGATTGCCGAGAAGCACAATCGCCCTGAGTTGTTTGAGCATGTGCGTGCGAACCTGGATTCGCTGCTTTATCTGATCAATCCGAATGGCGAGATCGTCACTGATTTTTCGCGCAGGCAAGACCAGTTCACCATCGCGACTCCAGCACAATATTACTTCTCGCTGCACTATATGGCGCTCAAGGATAAGAACAAGGCTTGGGGTACGCTTGCGTCGAAGTACCGCGCTGCAGGGCTGGGGCTTTCTACTGCGATGCTGCACCCGGAGTTTTTGAAGCCGATCGAGACCGCTGCGATTCCAACCAGCTACCGCAAGGATTTCAAGCACAACAAGATCACCCGCATTCGCCGGGACACTCACGCCGCTACTGTTTTCTATAACGGTTCGAGCCGGGTGATGAACATCAACAAGGGCGAGGCAGTGATCACGACGATCCGCTTCATCAGCGCGTTCTTTGGCAAGGGTCAATTCAAGAGCGAATCGTTTGAGCTCAAGGGCAAGACGATTGCGATGAGCCAGAAGCTGGAGGGGCCTTATTACCAGCCGTTCACGCCGGCAAAGGTCATTGATAGCGAGATGTGGACTGCGACGCAGAAGTTGCGCCCGCGCACTGAGGTGAATGTGTTTGAGCAGGGAGCGACGATAGAAGAAGCCGAGGGCGGCTACAACTTGCGAATCCATTCGAGCGGTACGGAGCTAGTGCCGATCACGATTGAGATTGCGTTTCGTCCAGGGGGCAAGCTGACCGGGGTAAAGCCGATTCCTACAGCGGCCGATTCGTATCTGATCGATGGACCGGAAGCCCGTTATCAGGTGGGTAAGGACATCATCAAGGTAAGCCCTGGAGCGTCGGCACATCAGTGGACCCGCGACATGCGATACATCGAAGACAAGCTTCCTGGGCCAACGCTTTATCTGACCGGGTTTGCGCCTTTTGACCACACGATTCAGTTTCGATTTGCCTAGAATCGTAGTGTGATCGAGCGAAGACACTTTTTACTACAGACGCTAGCTGCTGCTGGCAAAGCAAAGGCACCGCAGATTCTGCTGCGTAGTTCCTGGCAGAGCGTCAATATCGGGGACATCGGACATACGCCTGGGGCTCTGAGTTTGCTGGAGAAGCATTTCCCGGAGGCCGAGATTACGCTTTGGCCTGGAGAGTTGGGGCATGGGTCGCGGGACTTACTGACGCGGGGCTATCCGCGGCTGAAGATTGTTGAGGGAAACCTGGGGAAGGACGGCAAGCCTAATAATGCTGAGCTGGCCAAGGCATGGCAGGATGCAGATCTTTATCTAAGCGGGTCTGGGTCGAATTTTCCGGCGAGCAATCATGCGCTGGCATTTCAGGAAGCTACCGGCAAGCCGCTGGGTGTGTTTGGAGTTACCAGCGATCCGATCTCAGGGATTGGCGAGCAGCGCCACCCTGAAGGCGGCACGCTGGTGAGTCTTCGCGAGCGGGCGATGAAGTTGCCAAAAGATCAGTTGCCAGCGGACTTGCGCAAGGTGATCGATCGCTCGGCGTTCTTCTTCTGTCGCGATACGATCACTCGCGATTATCTGAAGGCTCAGCAGGTGAGGACGCCGGTGCTGGAGTTTGGGCCGGATGCGCAGTTGGGGATGCATCTGCGAGATGATGCGAAGGGTTTGGCCTGGCTTGCGGCACATGGCCTTACGGCGCAGAAATTCATTTGCGTAATTCCGAGATTGCGCTATACGCCCTACTACAAGATCAAGAAGCTGGCGCGCGTGCCTGCAGATGACGTCAAGGATGCGATCAACAATCGGACTGTCGAGCAGGATCACGCCAAGCTTCGCGAGATGATGATTGCTTACATCAAGGCCACCGGCAACAAAGTGATGGTTTGCGCGGAGATGACTTATCAGGTGGAATTGGGCAAGGAGATTCTGGTGGATCCGCTACCGGCGGAGATCCGCAAGAACGTGGTGTGGCGGGATACGTATTGGCTGCCGGATGAGGCGGCTTCGATTTATTCGCAGGCTCAGGCGGTGATCAGTATGGAGTGTCATTCGCCGCTGATTTCGCTGCATGTGGGG
>CAZZGS010000047.1:0-13591 GCA_964653845.1 uncultured Bryobacter sp. | reverse complement strand
AGTAAGCCGGGTCGAAGTTCCAGCGGCCGAATGCCGATTCTCCGGGAGGCGAGGCCGTTTCTCCCGAGGTTCGCATACGGATGTCGGCGCCGTACTTGATGTTGTGCGCGCCTTTCAGGGTTGAGATGTTGGCAATCAATTCATGCATTTTCTGATTGCGGATTAATGGAGTGGAACGTGCGTTGCCGAGTCCGGCATAACCGGCCGTGCCGACGATCGGCGCGCTCGGTTGCAAAGGGTCGCCCGGGTCACGGCCTGGAATTCGCGACCAGAGCGGATTCGTCAACTGCGTGGGGAGCAACGCCGAATTGAACTGGGGGTAGCCGTAACGGAAATCGCCGACGGTCGATGGCGAGATGACGCGCGTATAGGCGCCGACCAGATTGCGGCCTGTCGCGTTCAGGTCACCCGCGAAGCTGCCTTCGTTGCCCCCGATGTTCTTGTCGAAGGTGTCGGGCATGGTGATGATGCTCTTGTCAATCGAGTAGCGGAAGAAGAGGTTGTTGTTGGAATTGATCTGATGGTCCACCCGACCGTCGGCGCGATGCAGGCTCGACCTCTTTACCGGGTTTGCCACGAAGTTGTTGATCAGGCCACTCCGCTGCGGATTGGGCCACAACTGCACGAGGCCCGCCCCAATGGGGTCAAAGCGGTTGGCGGGAATTTGATCGTTTGGAAAACGATTGCGGATGGCCGCTCCGCCCGCCGGATTTGCAGCCGTGGTAAGCGGGTCGAAAATGCCGTTGGCGACCACACCCCGGAAGTCGCCCGTCTTCAGCGCGGCAGTCGGTACGGTGAGGACTTGCGTATCGCCGAAAATTTCGCGGTAGCCTTCGTAATCGGCAAAGAAGAAGGTCTTGTTCTTCTTGATGGGCCCGCCCAAGGAAGCGCCGTATTGATTCAACTTAAAGGGCGGCTTCGGTGCATCGGGGCGCGCGAAAAAATTCCGGGCATCGAAGACCTCGTTGCGCAAAAACTCGAACAGCGAACCGTGAAACTCGTTTGAGCCCGACTTCGATGTGATCACCACAACCGCGCCCGCAGCCCGGCCATACTCGGCACCGGCATTATTGGTGAGCACCTTGAATTCCTGTATCCCTTCGACAGCCGGGCGCACGATAAAGGTTTGCGAAATCATCTCCGTATTGTCGATACCGTCGATCAAGACTTGGTTTGAGGTGCTGCGCGCACCGTTGGCAGCGATCGCCGTACCGCCGGGCCTCAACTCATCGGGACGCCGGCCGGAGTTGATCGTGTTCGGCTGCGCGTAATCCAGGCCCGTGACGCCCGGTGCCAAGATCGCGAGCTGCACAAAGTTACGTCCGTTCAGCGGCAGCGATTCCACGGCTTCTTTCGAAATCACTTGACCAACGCTGGCGTTTTCGGTTTGCAGCAGAGGCGCCGCTCCGGTCACCTCGACCGACTGGTTCACGTCGCCGACTTCCATCGTGATATCGAGGCGAGCGGCTTGGCTCACTTGCAAGGTGTAGCCCGTGAAAATCACCTTACTGAAACCGGATTTGGAGGCTTGCACCGTGTATGAACCTGGAATTAAATTCACGGCGGAGTAAGCGCCGGCTTCGTCGCTCACCAAGCGGGTAGTGGCATTAGTGGCGACGTTGGTTACTGTGACCTCAACTCGTGCCATGGCTGCACCCGATTTATCGACGATCGAGCCGACAATGGAAGCGCGCTCAACTTGACCATAAAGAAGAAATGAAAATGTCAGCGACGTGGCGAGTAAGCGAAACTGGCTTTGCATGGAATGCATATATATCAAAGCGTATTGATGGAGTAAAGCATGGCGGCTAGAATTGTTCGATCCTTAATCGATAGAATGCAGGGATGTTGCGATTGCTGATTCTCCTTTGTAGTGGACTCGCGCTTCTGGCCCAAACCGGCCTCGATCCTGCCCGTCTGGCAAAAATTCCCGTCCGGATGAAGACCTTTGTCGATGCCGGCACCATGGCGGGAACGGTAACGCTGGTGGCCCGCCACGGCAAGATAGCCGCCCTCGACGCGGCCGGCTACACCGATATCGAATCGAAGCAGGCCATGCGCACTGATGCCATTTTTCAGTTGCACTCGATGACCAAGCCGGTTGTCGCGATGGCCGCGATGATGCTGGCCGAAGAGGGCAAACTGTCGATCCTCGATCCGGTAGAGAAGCATTTGCCTGAATTTCGCGGACTGCGTTTGCTCGAAGGCGGCACCTTGAGGAAACCCGCCCGGCTAATCACCATTCGCGACTTGATGACCCATACCTCAGGAATGGTATTGAACCCTCCCGCCGGGATTGGCGAGCTTCACGGAGCGCTCCACAAGACGCTGGCCGAAGTGGTGCTGATCTACTCCCAGACGCCGATCGAATTCGAACCAGGCTCGAAGTGGCAGTACAGTAACGCAGGTATTGCGACACTGGCCCGCATTGTCGAAGTGCTTGGTGGAATACCTTTCGAGAAATTTCTCGAGACCCGCATCTTTACTCCGCTCGGCATGAAAGACACCTACATCTATCCACCAAAAGAGAAATGGAATCGCATGCCCACGGCTTACATTCTCAAAGACGGCAAGCCGCTGAAATACACCGCCGATCCACTCGGCGAAGGCGCGATGAAGTTTCGCGATGGCGCAAAATATCCCCTACCTGAAGGCGGCCTCTACTCAACGGCAAGCGATCTTTACCTGCTTTACCAGATGTTGCTCAATGGAGGCCAACTCAATGGGCATCGTATTCTGTCGCGGCATTCGCTCGAGACGATGACCAAGGTGCACACCGGGACTCTTTCCACGAACGGGCCCGGTATGGGCTACGGCCTCGCCTGGGCAGTAGCTCGTGACTCCGCCGCTACGCCGCTCTCTGAAGGCACCTATGGCCACGGTGGCCGTTATGGCACCTACTGCTTCATCGATCCCAAGCGCGACATGATTGGCATCTTCATGATCCACCGCGAGGGCGGATCTGAAGAGCGCAACGCCTTCGTCAATATGGCCTATGGCGCGATTATCGACTAGCCGTTGGCGAAGGGGCTGCGCTTGAGCGCATACTCGAGCGCTTCCTTTGGCACTTCGTACTTCGACAGCACTTTGTTGCCGAGATAGCCAAGATCCTTGATTCCGATCGCGCTGGTGTAAAAGGCATCGACGGTCATCTTGCGCGCCCAGTCAAAGAAGCGCGCCCCGACGGCCAACTCATGTTCCCGCTTCACCGTGTAGTTACTGAACTCCTTGTAAACGGGCGCCTTCTGATAGACCAGCTCTTCGCTGCGGCGTTCTGCTTCGAGGCGCCCGGCCTCCACCAATAGATCGAGCATCGCGGTTTGTTGCTCCGGCTTCGCTGCGACAAAGCCAGAGCTGTGGCGCTTGCGCATCTCGGCATCCATCCAGGCGAGACCGCCGTGAAAGAGATCAGCGAGAGTACCGTTTTGGCTCGACAGTGTGTCGATGAATTCAGGTGCGCCGGCGTCTTTAGCGCTGCCGGAGACCTTGTCGGCAGGCACGATCAACTCTGCCAGCCGCTCGAGAGTTTTGAACTCGGCAGCAGTGAATTCCTTCAGCTTGTAGGTGCCGTTCTTGGCCTTCTCGGCCGTTGTCTCAGAGTGAACATGTTGCGCGGCTTCAAGCTCAAGTGTGCCCGAGGCTGTGATCGCCAGCGCGATGCCACGCAGCAAGGCGCGGCGGTCCATCGATTCGAGGGCTACGAAATTAGACATTTCCTTTTTTCATCTCCTCTGCCAGGTAGTCGCAAGCTCGCCAGGCGAGCGCATTGATTGTCAACGTCGGGTTCTTGTCCGGGTTAGAGACGAAGCTGCCACCATCCATCACAAACAGGTTTCGCATTTCGTGTGCCTGGCAATAACCGTTCAGCACGGAATTCTTCATCGAAGTGCCCATACGCGCACCACCCACTTCGTGGATGATCGAGCCGGGCACGGAGATACCGTTCGATTCTCGCTGCGCCGCGCTCAAGCCAGATACTCGGCCACCCATCGCCGTAATGATCTCGTTAAAGGTCTTCTCCATATGGCGGGCCTGCTTCCATTCGTAATCTGTCCACTTAAAGTGGAAGCGCAGAACGGGGATGCCCCACTTGTCGACCACGTTCGGGTCGAGCTCACAGTAGGAGTGGATGTTGGGAATCATTTCGCCACGGCCGGCGAATCCGATGCTGGCACCATAACCTTCGCGTATCTTCGTCTTCATGTCAGCCCCGTAGCCGAGCCGGGCGGCTGCGCCATGGTAAGAGCCAATGCCAGGGACGCTATAGCCCCCACCAATTTCGATGTGATAGCCACGCGGGAAGTCCAGCTTCTGGTGCTTGTCCCAAAGCCACCACGGCATAAAGAGATGCGCCCCGCCGTTGCCATCGGTGTTGTACTGCGGCATGCCTTCGAGCGCAGGCACGTAGCCGGAGAGCCCGAAGCCAACCGTATCCATCAGGTAGCGGCCCAGCAGGCCAGAGCCATTGGCGAGACCGTTCGGGAACTCTTTCGTCTTCGAGTTCAGAAGGATACGTGTAGATTCACAAGCGCTGGCGGCAAGCACTACAGCCTTGGCACGGATCGTCTTTTCAGTGCGCGTGCGTTTGTCGATATAGAGAACACCGGTGGCCTTGCCGTTATTGTCGGTCAGTACTTCGCGAGCCATGGCCATATCGAAGACCTGCAGGCGGCCGGTCTTCATCGCCGGGAAAACCTGAACTTGCGAGGAGCTGTAAGCGGAAGCCGTCTGGCAACCGCGTCCGCACTGGCCGCAATAGTGGCAAGGGGCGCGACCGTTGGTCGGCTTGTGGATGACCGCGCGGCGATTCGGGATACAGGTGATGTTCAGCTTGTCGCAAGCCTTCTTGACCAGCACTTCGTGGACACGAGGGGCAGGTGCGGGATGGAACTTGCCGTCCGGGCAGGAAGGGACGTTTTCAATCGAACCGCAAACCCCAATGAACTCTTCGGCTTTGTCGTAATAAGGTGAGATGTCCTGGTAGGAGATAGGCCAATTCGTACCCAAGCCATCTTTGTCATAGGGGCGGAAGTCATATTCAGCGAAGCGGAATGACATGCGGCCATAGTGATTCGTGCGACCACCAATGATCCGCGAGCGGAACCATTGAAACTGGCTGCCTTCGCCAACGGTGTAGGGTTCGCCATCGAGCTGCCAGCCGCCGCTGGTGGTGGAGAAAAATCCGAAGGGTTTACCCTTGCCAAAGTAAGCTTTGCCGCCTTCTTCTGCGCCGCGATGGTCATACTCGTAGGGCATCTTATGCTCGAGGAATTCCGTGTAGGGGTTCAGCATCGGCCCGGCCTCAAGCAGTGCGACCTTAAGCCCTTTTGCCGTCAGAACATGAACGGCAGTTCCCCCACCGGCCCCCGACCCCACAACGACAACGTCATAAACTTCCTGGCTGCGCGGATTCTGTTGCATAACACCTCAATTCCATCACAAATCATTGTTGGTTGGCGGCGCATGCTGATATTCTTCATGTCGCATGTTCCGCTACGCTTTGCTTGTCTTCTTCCCGATGCTCTGTCTTCAAGGGCAGACGCTTTTTGATGGCCGTACGACTGCCGGTTGGCAGACCTTGATGCGCGAGACTTTCCCGGCCGCCGCATGGAGGATCGAGAACGATGCTTTATGTTCCATTGCATCGGGGCCACGTGCGGATCTGTCGACGGTGAAGAAGTTTCGCAACTTTGAGCTTGAATTCGACTGGTGGATCGCCAAGGGAACCAATAGCGGTGTCAAGTATCTGGTCTTTGGCACGCGTGCGAATCCAGATACTGGCAAGCTGGATCCGGATGTGCCGAAAGCTCTTGGGTTTGAGTTGCAGTTGATTGACGATGAGCGGGTGCCCGATGCCAAAGTTTCGCGAACTCGCGGCACGGGAGCACTCTATTTGTTTGCTGAACCCGGCAAGCTGCCGGCATTGCCTGTCGAGCAATGGCATAAAGCAAAGATCGTTGTTAAGGGTAAGCGAGTTGAGCATTGGCTGGATGGGGTGAAGGTGCTCGAAGTAGATCTTGAATCAGCCAAACTGCGAGAGTCGATGGCGGCGGAGAAGCGGGCCGACATTCCGAAACCCCATCATCTGGATGAATTGAAGCAGCAGCCGGAGAAGGCCTATCCGCTGGTGCTGACGCATCACGGTGGCAAGGGTTGTTACCGGAACATTCGCGTGCGGGACTAATTTGAGTCAGATTTTTGACGCAACGCGCTCTTTAGCTATCCTCTCGGTCAAATACACTTTCAGCAATGACTGGTAAGGGACGTCCTGCTGATTCGCAAGAACCTTCAAGTCTTCAATCATGGCCGCCGGAAGCCGAAGCGAGATCGTTTTGAGTGTAGGCCTGAGATTGGTTAGCTTGATGCGCTTTGCCATAGACCAATCCACGTAGTTGGTAGAGTCTGCACTGGCCCAGAAGAGCCGTTCTTCGTCTTCGTTCTTAAACTTGGGAATCTGCGTTTTCGTTTTGTTCATAATGGACCTTTTCCTTTCTTGTCATTTCCCTGACAGAGATGACTCGAATCAAGGTTCGGCGAATGGTGAAAGCCACAAAGAGATGGCGTCTCGCGCGTGTTGTGCCAAGTGCAAAGTAGCGTTTTTCTCTTTGGGAATGCTGCTTGTCAGGGTAGACAAGTAGTGGATCCCGGAAGAACACATCTTCTGCTTCTGCAGTAGAAACTCGATGAAGGACCCAGTTTTTCGCAATGTTTTCGTCATCCCAATCGAAGCCAGTACATCCCGTGAGTGGGTCCAGACAGGTCTCCTTTTGTATACCTCCAGCATACACAGCTAGAGAGGGGATGTGCACGAATCCTATTCTGGCAATAAATGAATAAATCTTGAATTAAACGTTGCAACCTGAGGCTAAAAGGCAAGTACTGGCCGTGTATTCGCAGAACTCCGATAAAGGGGGTGAGCCCAATTTAATTCAGGTTGAGGCTCCGCTCAAGCTCATGGGGAAGTCTCGTGCATTTGAACCCAAATAGTGGGCCCTGTTGTATTTGAACCAACAACCAATAGATTACGAGGAGAAAACGCTTGAGTGCTCCTGATTACTGTAAGTTTCCTAAAGCATTCATAATACATGGCTTAATGCGAATAGTAGGACTCTTTTGTGATCGTTAGAATCCTCCGCTTTTCGTTCGCATCCCAACGAACTCCCCAAGATAAAATCAAGGGATCGCTGATCAAACCGCACCAATGATTCTCGAAAATGATCTTCGCCTCATCTCATCGTTCACTGACGGAACCTCTTTCAATCGAAATCGCCTGCCTGGGGAGAAAATGTCCATTCATGCGCAGGTTCCTAGGGAAAGCACGCTTGATTGGTTTTACGAATTGATCTCTAGATTTCCTGCAAAGGATCGACGCGAGTTGAAAGCATGCGAACTCGTGCCCATATTTCTGCAGGCCGGTACTTGGGATCGATACCAACTTCAAAAGAGCCTTCGGCGAATTCGAATTCACATAACGGATCCCGCGCCTTATCTTAAAACAGCAACTAAGCCGCTGAAGCGATATCTGGATCGGCTGGACGCTGGTGAACTCGATCCGCGTATTGGTGTTGCCATTCGAAACACAATCCGCAGGAACGCAGCTTTTCGTATGGTTTACGATTCGCCGATGGCACGATTTCAAAGAATTCATAAATGGTATCGGTTGTCGAGCGGCTCAGTATTATTTGACTCTGACTTTGATGAGCCAGAACCCATTGACTTAACTCCATTCGAGATCAATCGCAGGCTTTTCCCCATTGAAAATCTTGCCCGTGGGATTTCTGAAAGTGAAGCAGTTTTTGCCGAGCCACTTGCTGCTTTTCAAAAAGACGAGAATGGATGCTTCGATCTGTCTGCCCTGCCGGTGGGCTTGCCTTTTCAGCTCCTTAAAGGTTTGTCTGAGTCACATGCGTTCGATAAGGGAGACTCTTTGATGATTCGGTGGATTGGCGGTGAAAGGGACAAGGCGATCAATCTTGTCAAAAATCCCGGCCTCTGGTTTCTGCAGCCTACCCCACGCAAGTTGTTCGAAGTAGACTCCGCTGAGCGTATTGAAGTTCAAGCCGCCGATGTTGCTTGCGGTATTGTTCGGCGGTACTTGGCTTTTTCGGATGGCATTATGCGACTTGCAGAGATGTTTGATTTCATTCAGATGAATGGGGTCCAGCTCAAAGAAATCGTGAATCGCAAAAGTCAGTTACTGCTCACTGGGAGCGATTCGCAGTAGTCGTGCTATGGATGCCGCACTGATGCCGCGCTTCAATCCAATCTCTCTGGTTGACCCACACGCATTGCTCATGCGGAGAATCTTTGTTCGATCAGTTATCGATTATGGGCGGTCCCCGATTCTGCCAGCCTTCCGAACCTTTTCTGGTCCGGCAGTAGTGCGCTCACTGGGTCTAACGCGCTCTTGCCTTGAGATCGCTGTCGAGAATCAGGCAGGCTTTGTTTCTGTCTTTCCTCGGTCCATAAAACTTACAACCCAAGAACAAGCCCAGTTCAAGAGGCATGTTGAATCTCGGTAGCCCCGTCTGCAGGCCCAAACCTACAGACGAAATATCGTGTATGCCATATGGGCATTGCGCAATGATCCGCTTTATCTTTTCGAGCCGGACCTCACTCGCATCATCAATTTCAAGTGCGCACCTTGCTACAAAGCCCAGCTCACAAACGGCAAAACAATGGCATCGAAGAGTGGTTTGTAGGAGTCGTCGAAAGGGCAGTTGATGAATACATCCTTACTGCTAGCGCGGCTTGACACCGGCTATTTCTAGTTAAGACGGTCGAGAATCACTGCTGAAACGGCGCGTTCAATTGTCTTCTTGCCGAGCGAGCTCTTATGGGATGGAGTTTGCACTTGAGGCAACCCATGAACAGCTGTAGACCTAATGGAGCCGTCCTTTCCATGCACGGCGATTTGGCCCGTTGGGCTTGCCTTGACAAGACGTTTTGCAACAGTCAACGCTTCTCCTTGCGTGCTGTAAACAAGGGAACCAAGGTTCGACGCCCCTTCTCTCTTCACGGCCCATCCGAGTTTCTTGGGAACGATGTGGATCGTTGTCTTGCTCATAAAATGACTGGCTTCAAGCTCTGGTGGGCCCTGTTGGATTTGAACCAACAACCAACAGATTATGAGTCTGCTGCACTAACCGTTGTGCTAAGGGCCCGCTCTTAAATTGTCTCAATAAAACAGGTACTTGCGCCACTGCTCATCACTTCTCGCAAGAAGACGCATGAGATGCCGCGATGTATGCAGGCTAAAAGGCTTTGGCGGCTTAAGCAACCGGAAGGCCGCCTCGTCTGGCGTCCGGTTCCCCTTGCGGTTATTGCAGGGATGACAACACGCGACGAGGTTCTCCCAGCTCGACGGGCCTCCGCGCGAGCGGGGCATCACATGGTCGAGTGTGAGCTCACCCGCAGGCATCACCTTCTGGCAGTACTGGCAGGTGTATTTGTCGCGCATCAAAATGTTCTTGCGCGATAGCGAGCGGGTTTGTTGCGGAATCCGGCGGTAGTCGTGCAGACGGATGACGCTGGGCAGGCGCATGTCCTTGCGGGAAGAGTGAACGTGCGCCTGCGAATGCTCTTCGGCGCTGGCGGCACCTTTGAGAATCAGCACCAGGGCACGCCTCGCGGCACACACATTGATTGGCTCGAAACTGGCGTTGAGCACCAGCACGGGCTTGTGGAGTCGATCGAGGGCGTGTCGATCGTGCATTCTTTCAGTCATCGGGGCTCCTTAGACAAACTGCGAAAGGGCGATTGCAGCCTCCGGCCCTGCACCGATCCGGCGATCGGCACGAGCCAGAGCTAATATGGCGACAAACGACGCTCCTGCCCTTTTCAGGGTGAGAGCGCAAGCATTAGCCGACGCGCCTGTGGTGAGAACGTCGTCTATCAGCAAAATTCGCTTGCCCCGAACTCGATCGGGGTTGGGCACTCCGAAGGCGTCGCTGACATTCTTGCGACGCTCCTTGCCCGAGAGACCAGCCTGTTTGACCGTGTGTCTGCGGCGCTCAACCAGCTTCTCGACAGGGAGCTGCGAGATTTGGGTCAATTCAAACGCCAGCACTTCGGCCTGGTTGAAACCGCGTTCGCGGCGGCGACGGCGGTGGATCGGCATGGGAACCAAACAATCAAACGACATCTCGCGCGGGTAGCCTGAACGCAAGAAAGTTCCCAGCGGCTTGCCTAGCCGCTCCATCGATTCATATTTGAACAGCTGAATCAACAAACGCAGGCGGCCCTCATAGGCACCTACGCAATACATGGCATCAAAGTGAGTTAAGCCGCTACGACAGAGCCGGCAACGCCCATCGAGATCAAGCGCCGCTTCAGAATGGAAGGGAGCATGACACTGAATACAGAAGGCGTCGGCAGAGAGAGGTTCAGGAAGAGCAAGGCAGGAAGGACAGACAGGATAGGAGGGGAAACCAGCAAGCCGGGTGTTGCAGATTCTACAATCGTCGGGAAACGTGAGCGCAAGAACACCCTCGGCGGCTTTTGTGACTATCTCATGCGCCGCCGTAAGTCTACCTCGGGGTGCCGCTTTTCGGGTCTTCCCGCGAGGTTTAATCGCATCTATCAAGTCGCGAAACAGAGTTGTCGCGAAGATGCACCTCCCTGAAGCTATGATTGTATCTCAAGATGGCTCTCGACGAACAGGCCCCCGAATCACTCGAACTCGCCCAGCAGCGGCGCCGTCTCGAGACCCTCGGGCGTCTCGCAGGCAATGTCGTGCATGACTTCAACAACCTGTTGATGGTAATCGATGGGTATGCGCGCATCTTGCTTGAAGAGCGACAATTGAGCAAGTCTGCGCAGGAAAGCGCCGAGGAGATCCTGCGGGCTTCAGGCCGCGCAGCAGCACTTACTCAACAACTTCTGGCCTTTTCAAGAGGCAAGAGCCTTGACCCCAAGCCGGTCGATCTGAACCTTCAACTGATGCAGATGCGCCCGATGCTGATGCGACTGCTCGGAGAAACCGTGATGCTTGACTACGAGCTCTCGACGGAACCTGCTTCGATCCTCGCCCACTTGAGCCAGGTCGAACAAGTGCTGCTCAATCTGATCGTGAACGCTCGCGATGCCATGCCTGTCGGCGGCAGAATCGTAGTGCGAACCCGCCTAAGCCCCGACCGCGTCTTCCTCGACTTTGAAGACAACGGTGCCGGGATCCCGGCCGATTTGCAGCCCCGCATCTTTGAGCCCTTCTTCACCACCAAACCGGAAGGCAAAGGCACAGGTATCGGATTGGCTTTGGTGGCCGAGACTGTCGCTGAATGGGCGGGTCGAATTCAGGTGTCGTCTTCTCCGGGCGAGGGCACCCAATTTGTGCTCGACCTTCCCCGCCTTCAACCAACCGCTCAACAACCGGTCACAGCCAGTACAGAAGGTGTCATTCTGGTCGTAGAGGACGAAGATGCGGTGCGCTCGCTGATCCGCCGTGTTCTTGAGCAACGCCATTACCGGGTTCTCGAGTCTGCCTCCGAAGACGGTGCCATCGAAATTGCACGCAAAGAACCCAAGATCGACCTGCTGATTACAGACCTCGAAATCAAAGGCGGGCAGGGCAAAGCGGTAGCCAGTATGGTACGTCTATTACATCCCGACGTTCGAGTCTTGTTTATTTCCGGATATTTACTGGATGCACCCGGGGCAGAAGATCTTGCTCTCCAAAAACCTTTTTCTCCAAAAACCCTAGTACTGGGCGTACAACATCTACTAAAATCTCAGTAGTCTCTTAAATGCATTAAAGACTGGGTCGGCTTCGGTCGATTCCTATTAGTACAGAGACATTAAGACGTGCAAGAACATCTATTCGATCGTGAAGCTGCATTGGCCCGCGTTGGTGACGACGAGGAATTGTTGACCGAACTCGTCAAAATTTTCCTCGACGATTATCCCAACAGCATGACTGCCATTGAAGACGCAGTCGCACGCCAGGATTCCCCACTGCTTGAGCGCGCGGCTCACACACTCAAGGGGGCTGTAGCCAATTTTGGGGCTGATGCTGTAGTGAAAGAAGCTTTTGAGCTCGAGCGGCAGGGCCGTTCAGGTGATCTGTCACACGCCGGCGAGAATCTCAATCGCCTCCACGAAGTGCTCCGCAAGCTCGACTACGAATTGCGCCCTATCGCCGAGCCCGCATAGTTTTCTTAGCCAAAATCACTTTAGGCTTCTCTAAATCCCCGCTTTGTTAAACTGAATCCATAAAGACATGGAAGAAACTTCAGTCCGGGATATCGTCTGCGCTCACAGCCCAGACTCTGACGACGCCTATATGTTCTACGCGCTGGCGACCCGGAAATTGCGCAGTCCTCTGGTGAATTTCGTCCATCAGCTCTCCGATATTCAGATCCTGAACCAAAAAGCGATGGTTGGTGAGTACGACCTGACGGCGATTTCTTATCACGCCTACCCCTACGTGGCCGACAAGTACCAACTTATGGCATCCGGTTCCAGCATTGGAGATGGCTACGGCCCGATGGTGGTGGCAACCTCACCCCTCTCGGCGGAAGAGCTCAAGGGCAAGCGCATCGCAGTGCCCGGCAAGATGACTACTGCGTACCTGACAATGCGCATTATGCAGCCAGACTTTGAGGCCGTGGTTGTTCCCTTTGACAAGATCCTCGATGCAGTTACCCAAGGCGCAGCCGACGCGGGGCTTGTGATTCATGAAGCGCAGTTGACCTATGGGCGCGGCGGCTTTCACAAGATTGTCGACCTCGGCGCCTGGTGGAAGAGGACCTACGATCTGCCCCTGCCGCTGGGAGCCAATGCAATCCTCCGCAACGTGCCAGCCGACATCAAGAGCGAATGCTGCCGGATGATGCACGACAGCATCCAGTACGCTCTCGACCACCAGGAAGAAGCACTCAACTATGCCATGCAGTTTGCCCGTGATATGGAGCAGCCGTTGGCTGAAAAGTTCGTCGGAATGTACGTAAACCATTACACGGTTGACTGTGGCGAAGTCATTCCGCGGGCCGCTCAAAAACTTCTCGACATGGGACATGAGCTAGGATTGATTCCAAACCGTGTTGAACTGGAATTTGTTCGCTAAACCAATTTTCGCCGTTGTGCTGGGCATCTCGATGCTCAGCGCACAAGACCGTCTCAAAGACAAAATCAAGAACCTCGAGGCACTTGCGAAGCAGGGCAAAAATGCCGTGCCTTCAATCGCCGCCTACCAGAGAGACGCTGATCCTGTAATTCGATTCGCCGCCGCAGAAGCGCTCATTGAAGCTGGAGGCGTGGAATCTGTCGATGCCTTGCGAGTGAGCTCCGAAGATGGAGCTGGAGAGGTGCAGCGCATCGCCGTTGCCGGGATCGTCAACTTTTATAAACCCGGCTACGTAAAAAAAGGAATCAGGGCCAAGTTGGGGGCCGTCGGTGACAAGATCACAAAGACTCCCAATGAAGCTGTCATTGACGCTCACGTCCAGGCAAGGCCAGAAGATCTAGCTGCCGTGCGCAAGGTTCTGGTGAATGGCGCAAGCCCGGCCGCAAAGCTGCAGGCCGCTCAAGCTTTGGGTAGCTTACGCGCAAAGTCGGCATTGGTCGATTTGTATCCACTGCTGAAGTCGAAAGA
>CAZZGS010000046.1:0-13629 GCA_964653845.1 uncultured Bryobacter sp. | reverse complement strand
ATCCCGTGCAGCGCAGTGTTCAGCGCACAACCCGCCCCAACGATCGCCTCAAACGGAACCGTATCCGGCAGCTTGAAAATCGAAGACCCCGCCCTCAAAAGAATCCACTGCGCATACCCACCCCGCAAATGGGGCGCCTCGTCACAGCAATAAGAGATGCCATAAGCCTTCCGCTTCAAGCAGCGCGTTGGAGTCTTCTTGATCCGGCAGTAATAGCATTCTCCGCAAACAATGCTGCTAGCCCAGACCACCCGGTCCCCAACGGCAAGCGGCTGTCCGGTCCAATCCCGCTCCAGGCCCTCGCCGAGCTTAGCAATCCGTCCTGCACTCTCATGCCCAAGAATCACCGGAATCGGAATCGGCAGCTCACCCTTCCAAAGGTGAACATCAGTCCCACAGATTCCTGCCATCTCAACTCGGGCAAGCGCCTCTCCGGGAGCAAGCGTCTCATCCACCTCATACTCGCGAATCTCTAGTGGGCTCTGGTAGGCAGTCAACACCGCAACTTTCGACGTCATCATGATCCTTCTATTGAATCATTAGGCGATTCAAGGAAACTTTATTTGCCCCTATCGCTCTACTAGGTGAAAGATTCCATCCAACGAGGAGCATGCATGTCAGATAGATACTCAACACCCGACTTCGGTAACAACCCTTCAGACCTTGCCGGTAAAGTAGCGGCGGGCTACAACGATGCGAAGGCGACTGTGGAAGAAACTGCCTGCGACATCGAAAACGCTGCTTCGAAATCAATGGATGCTGGTCGAGCCTCAACCGCAACGACGCTCTCCAACGCCGCAGCCATGATCGATGAACGCGCCGCAAATCTCCCTGGCGGCAAGAAGATTGAAGACTTCGCCAGAGGAGCGGCCGACAAGATTGCAACCTCTGCGCAATATGTTCGCAATCACGACACGAAAGCTATGATGGCCGATGTGGGGGCCTTTGTGAGATCCCACCCAGGCCGCTCTCTAATAGTTGCGGGTGTCGTTGGCTTCTTCGCCGGGCGAGCCTTCAAGGTAAGAGATTAATCAATATGGCTGAAGCTGCAGATCGGTCCATCGCCTCGGTCTTGCTTAGCGTTATCAAGAATGTCGAGTTGATCGTCCGGTCGGAAATTCAACTCGCCATGCAGGAGACGCGCGGCGAATTATTCAAGGCAAGTCACGCTACGAAGTTCTTGGGTGCCGGAGCGATTCTCGCAATTCTGGCCACTGCTTTCTTTCTCTTGTCTTGTGTTTATTTACTTGCCACTGTGATGGCGATCTGGATTGCAGCCCTGGTTGTAGCCCTCATTACCGGCGTCATAGCTGGAGTTTTGATATTCAACGGACTGACTAAATTGAAGCTGATTCGTCCGGCCCCGGAAAAGGCTATCGCTTCAGTGAAAGAGAACATTGCATGGGCAAAAGCACAGACCAGATAGAACTCGAAATTAAAGCGCAACGTGAGGAGCTCCTTATGAATTTAGGTGAATTGGAAGTCAAGACTAAGGCGTTGACGGATTGGCGAACCTATTTCGCGAAAAGCCCCGCAACGATGCTTGGCGTAGCCTTTGGTTGCGGAGTCGCGCTCGCCGCAATCTCAGGAAACGGCAAGAATAGGCAAATGCCAATACATCGAGAAATTCAACAAACTGTCTCTTCGCCTCGCTACGCTCAGATTCACGAAACATGGGACATCGTCCAAGGCGCATTGATCGGTGTTGCCGCGATGAGGTTGAAAGACTTTGTTTCTGAACTGATTCCCGGTTTCAAGGAACAGATTGATATCTCCGAAAGCAAAAGACGCGTCTGACCCTGACCTGACATGAGCTTCAGTGCCATAATCCGAAGCACTTTTGCTTCGTGGAGCTATCATGAAGCCCCCAGGCTAGGAGCGGCACTTGCCTTCTACACCATCCTTTCACTAGCGCCTTTGATGATCCTGATCGTCTCTCTGGCTGCTTTCGTTTTCGGCTTCCCCTCTGCTCAATCTCAAATTCTTATGCAGGTGCAGAGCATGCTCGGCCAGCAAGGAGCAGAAGCTGTCAAAGCCATCATAGAGCAAGCCCAGAAGCCCTCAGACAGCATCACTGCTTCTGTCCTGGGTATGGTCATGCTTCTGTTTGGAGCTTCTGGTGTCTTTGAAGAACTGCGCTCAGCCTTGAACAAAATCTGGAACGTACAACCAGTGCAAAGTGGCCACGTCGCCGCCCTGTTGCGAGAAAGATTCTTCTCATTCGGAATGGTCCTGGCAATTGGCTTTCTTCTACTCGTTTCACTCCTGTTCAGCGCCGGCCTTGCTGCTCTCTGTAACTTCTGCAACGAGATATTGCCTGTCTCGGAATGGACCCTTCGAATTGTCAACATGGTTGTCTCATTCTTCTCTATCTCCATTGTCTTTGCCTTGATTTTCAAATTCGTCCCCAATGCCCAGATTGCCTGGAATCCCGTCATCGTTGGAGCGCTACTTACTTCTTCTCTCTTTAGTGTTGGTAAGGTTTTGATTGGCCTTTACCTTGGCAAAGCTGCCGTAGGCTCGGCCTACGGCGCAGCGGGATCCCTGGTAGTGATCGTTGTTTGGGTTTACTATTCTTCCCAGATTTTCTTCCTTGGTGCCGAATTTACACATGCTCTCGCAACTTCGCGCAACCCTGAAATTCAAAACTCGAGCCAATAAGTCCGCCCTACCTTCGCATCAATAATTGATCTCGGATAATAAGCTTCTACAGGTTCAGCAGAAAAACCTGATCGATCCCGCCCGACCCTTCAAACAGCGGCTAATATTTCCCCACCCATTCATCAGCCTGCTTGGTCAAGTCAATCTCAACCACACATAACTGCAAATTCCCTGAAGGCAAAGCCATAAATTGCGTCACATAAGTCCAAAAGAGCCGCCCGCTTCCCTTGGAATCATTCTGCAACTCTTAAAACACACCTTCCGGCATCCACCAGACCCCATCAAAATAAACACCCGTCTCAAGCGGAACAGCTTCATCCCACCGGCAGCACCTGCTTAATCGGATTTCCAGCAAAAGCCACCAGCGAGGCATAACTCGTCTTCCGCGTCTTAGCCCAGCGATCCTTACCAAATCCCAAACTCTGGTTCAGATAATTGAAAGTGTGCCGCCTCAATTCTACCAGCGGCGTCAGGTACGAATTTAAGCTATTTTAAACTCCGCAAAAATTTCAAGCGAAAAAGACTATTGACAATAGGATCAATCTGGTCGTATATTCAAGTTCAAGCAAGTTGCAAATGACTTGCAAGTTGTTTAAACAGAAAGTAAAAGGGTCCAACCGGCCATTCTTTGGCGGAGCAACCGGTAGAACCCTCGCATCGCAAACCATCGTTAACGGCTCGCGAATCCTCAGCATAGCGGATTTGTGGCCTTGAACCCAACAAGATCACAATGAACAAACTCACCAAATTTCTGACTGCTTTTCTATATCAGTCTCAAGTCCCGGAGCGCGGAATAATTGGCACCCTGCTCCTCCTCGCCGCTTCAGCCTTCGGCCAAACCCCGGAACTTCGTTTCAACGACCAACAAGGCCTCGCCGTCGCAAATGCAACGATCACCGTGCGGCACACAATTTCTGGTCGAAAAACCACTTGTCGAACCAATACAACTGGAGCTTGTTCGATCCAGCTTTCAAATGCGGGCAACTACAGCGTCTCTGCCCTCAACCTTGAAGGCCAAATTGAGATCAAAGCCGAATCCCAGCCCGATTACCTGAACGTTCAACTGAAGCCTGCATCACTCCTCACCAGCATCACCGTAGTAAGCGCCTCGCGTCAGGAAGAACTCCAGGAAGACTCCGTCAACAAAGTCGACGCAGTCAACCGCACGCAAATGCTCTCCACAGGCTACGAAAGAGTCTCCGACGTAATACAGGAAATCCCTGGCGTACTTGTAAGGCGAGGCGCTACATCGACCGTAGGAGGCCAACAAATTCAAGGTGTCGATTCGCGTCAAGTCCTTGTCCTCCAGGACGGACTCCCCATAGTCGGTGCCCGCGGCATCAAGGGCGGCGCGATCAACCTCAACCGCCAATCGTCTGATCGTCTCACCCGCGTCGAAGTCGCCAAAGGTTCTGCCTCGTCGCTTTATGGCAGCGACGCCATAGGCGGGGTGATCAATATGATCACTCGCGAACCCACCAGACCCTTCGAGGGCGGCTTCGTCTTCTCCGGCGGAACTCTAGGTGCCTTCGATGGTCGCGGCGATATCGGAGGCCGATTCAATCGCGGATCCTACTTCATAAACCTCGGCCAGAATCGCCTCGACTCCTACCGTCTCATCCCCAGCAGTCCTTCCACGGTAGGTCCGCAAACTGGTCGCCAGGACATTCTCTTTAAGTCGCGTTACCAGCTCCTTCCTTCCTTCTCGATTGGCTTCACCGCCAACGCATATCGCAACAAGGATCAAGGCCGCAACCTCTCTGAGGCCGGCATCGTCGACGGCCTCGCCAACGACTCAACGCAAAGCTATGCCCTCATTGCCGATTGGATCGTTAATAGCAGAACCACTCTCCAGGCCCGCGCCTACAGCGCCCGCTACGACGAGAACAACCTCACATCGCCCATCGCCAATCCGCTGAACTCATCTACCGCAAATCTCAACGAACGTCTGAATCGTCTCGATGCGACCATCTCCCGTCAACTCGCCAGCACCCACTTCATCCAGGGCGGCGTCGAATGGGCGCAGAATCTCTACCGCGGCGCCAACCGCATGGTCGGCGATAACGTCGGCCAACATGTAACCACCGCCGACACCTGGATTCAGGACAAATGGAATGTCAATCGATTGCTAACCATCACCGCCGGAGGTCGCCACACCAATCACTCGCTCTTCGGCAACGCCTGGGTTCCCAAGGTCGGCCTGATCCTCAAGCTCAACGAGTCCTGGATCGTACGCTCATCGTTCGGGATGGGCTTCCGCGCACCAGACCTTGGCCAACTCTACTTCCGCTTCGCCAATCCGGCTAACTTTTACCAAGTCCTCGGCAATCCGAACCTCAACCCGGAAAACAGCCGGAGCTTCCAGGCGGGTACCATGTACCGCCACCGTCGCTACCGGCTCGGCGTCACTCTTTTCCGCAACGACATTCGCGACCTCATCGACACACGCTTGGTAGGCACGCCTCGCTCCGCACAAGAACTCAACAGTCTTCTTATCACTTACAATATCTCGCCGCTCTTCAATCCCTTGATCGGCCGACAGACCTTCATCAACTTCAACCAGGCCCGAATTTTCACTCAAGGCATCGAACTCGACGGCGAATACGTCTTCAGTAAGAATTTGCGTGCGAGTGGTGGCTACACCTTCCTCAACGCCCTCGACAAAATAACGAGACTTCCCCTCGCCCAACGCCACCGCCACCACGGCCAGACACGCGTTGACTATGCCATCCCCAAGTTCGGAATCACCACAAACCTGCGCGGATCGTTCTACAGCCACTGGCTGCTCAACGCCGCTAGGGGCACGCGTGGGTTGCCCTTTCAAATCTGGGACGCCTACCTTGCAAAGTCCTGGCGGCATGGCTTCCAGTCCTTCATCGCCGCCGACAATCTGAACAACAGTCGCGACGGCAAACTTCAACTCGCAACCCCAACCTTCGACCGGCCCGACTATGGGCGCACTTTCCGCGTCGGGCTGAGATACCGCTTCGGCGCCGCAGACTAGTGAAAAGCTTCAAAACCAACAAAGGAAAACTCATGAAACAATCCCAATTACTTCTCGCCGCTGTCCTAACTATGGGCACCGCAGCTTATGCTCACTTCGGCTTTGTCGTGCCCCATGCCGGGGCTCGCACGGCAGACCTGATCATCAGTGAAGTGCTCACGCCCGAGGCCGGTGTAGGCATCGACGTGATCAAGACCACCAGGCTATTTATCCGCGACATAGAGGGCAAAGATACCCCTCTGGCCACTACGAAATTCGGCAACGTCTTTCGTATCGATCTTCCGGGCAAAGGCAACCGTATTATCCACGGCATGGCAGACCTAGGCATCAGCCCAAATGCTCGTGCGCCTAAGCCCTACCTGCTGCTCTATTACCCCAAGACCCTGATCGGGCCTCTGCTCGGGGAGAAGGCAACCCTTGGCGGCGATACCCCTGTGGAACTGGTTCCCGAAGGAGAACCCGGTAAAACAACATTGCTCCTTCTGTCAAAGGGAAAGCCCCTTGCTGACAGCGAAGTCACACTGGTCCTCCCTGGTGGGGAACAAAAGAAAGTGAAGACCGACTCGACCGGCCACACCCCTGTTATCTCCCAGACAGGCCGTCTAGCTGCATGGGCTCGTTTCTGGGAGCCCAGCTCTGGCGACCGCGAAGGCAAGCCCTATGAACAGCTCCGTCACTACGCCATGCTCGTCTTCGACAGCTATCCCAAGCCCACCAATTTCACTACACTTCCCGAGGCCACCTCAAGCTTTGGTGCAGTAGCCGAGAAGGGTTGGCTCTATGTCTATGGAGGGCATGTCGTCCCCACTCACAACTACTCCACCGCAGCTGTTTCAGGGAAATTCAACCGCCTCAATCTGGAAACTGGCGAATGGCAAACTCTCGGCACTGGCCCCAGCCTCCAGGGTCTCAATCTCGCCGCAGCCAACGGCAAAGTGTATCGTGTCGGCGGTATGCAACCGCGCAATGCTCCGGGCGAAAAACAAGACATCCACTCCATTGCAGAAGTTGCCAGCTTCGATCCCGCAACCAGGTCTTGGCAGAGCCTCACCCCACTCCCCGGCGCGAGGTCCTCACACGATGTAGCTGTCATCGGGGATCAGTTATTCGTTGCCGGCGGCTGGAATTTGAAGGGTGCCGAAGGCAGCAGCTGGGCGCATACCATTCTGAGTCTCAACCTCAAAGACCCGAATGCCCAATGGCAATCCGCATCGCAACCCTTCGAGCGGCGCGCACTGATCACCGCCGTTCATAAGGGCCGCCTATACGTGATGGGTGGCATCACCAAAACAGGCGCAGTCAGCGCCGAAGTGGATATCTACGATCCTGCAACCAGTTCCTGGTCTAAAGGCCCTGCGCTCCCTGGTACTCAGACGATGAACTTCGCTCCGGCGGCTGCTGAGCACAATGGCCGGCTCTTGGTTAGCCTTGCCGACGGAACACTGATCCGCCTCGACGACGTGTCGAATCAATGGCAAGAAGCGGGCATCTCATCCCCCCGCCTGGCCCATCGCATGGTCTCTGTTGGCACCAAACTGCTGATCATCGGCGGAGCCGAGAAAGGAGCGAACCTGAACTTGGTCGAAGCTCTGAAGCTCGACTAAAACTAAAAAGGGGCCCTGGACAGGGCCCCTTTCTTCAATTGTTCTATTCAAGCAAGCCTAGGCCCACTTGAATCCTTCCTTCGCCATCGGCAACGTCCGCACGCGAATCCCGCTTGCCGCAAAGATCGCATTCGAAATCGCCGGCAACACAGGTGGCAACGGTGGCTCACCTAGTCCAGTCGGCGAATTCTTGCTCTTGATGAAGTGCACTTCAATCTCAGGCGGCGCAGCCTTCATCCGCACCATCTGATGCTGATGGAAGTTCGTCTGCACGGTCCGCCCGCGATCAATCGTGATTTCCTGCGCCATCAACTCGCTCATGCCGTCGATGATTGCGCCCTCCACCTGATTCTTCGCGCTGCTCGGGTGAATGATCTCGCTGCCGACATCACCCACTGCCCAGACCTTGTGCACCTTTACACGCTTCTGCGCATCGACACTCACCTCAGCCACTTGGGCGAAATACCCGCTATGACTATAGTGGAAGCCAACGCCCATCCCTCTGCCCTTGGGCAGCTTGCGCTTGCCCCAGCCACTCTTCTCGGCAACCATCTGCAAACAAGCCTTCATACGGCCTGCATCGTAAGCTTCCATGCCCTTGCCCACTACAGGCTGGTCACCCAGCAGATCCAGACGGAACTGCACCGGGTCCTTACCCGCAGCATGAGCCAGCTCATCGATGAAGGAATGGATCACCCATGCCAGCGAATTCGATCGCGGCGCACGCAGCGGCCCCGTCGGCACCTTCGTCGGAATCAGTGTTGCTTCCAAGCCAAAGTTCGGCACAAAGTTCGCCGGAAAATCTCCCGGTGAAATGTTCGACGAAGATACAAACTTCTCGCCTTCGCCAAAACTCACAAAGTGATCGTGCCAACCGACAATCTTGCCACTGGCATCCACTGCACCGCGCATGTGCTGATATCCACCAGGGCGATAGAAATCATGGCGCATATCATCTTCGCGGGTCCACAACAGCTTGATCGGCGTGCCCGGAATTTGCTTGGCAATCCACGCTGCCTCGATCATGTAGTCGTTAGCAAGTCGACGGCCAAAGCCGCCACCTGTGCGCAACTGGTGCACCGTGATATCGGTTGCTTTGATCCCTAGTGCACTAGCTGCCATCTGTTGGCCACGCCCAGGAGTCTGGCTCGGCGCCCACACCTCCAGCTTGCCGTCGACAAAGCGTGCCGCACAATTGCCCGGCTCCAACTGAGCGTGCGAGATAAACGGATACTGATACTTCGCATCCACCTTCTTCACTCCGCCAGCCAAGGCCCCTTCCACATCGCCATCCTTGCGAATCGCAAACGCCGGCTTGGCCGCAAACAATTCCGCAGCCTTCGCGTCATACCCAACGCTGGTATGCGAAACCGTCGGGCCTTCTTCCCAAACCACTTTCAGCTTTTTGCGGGCTTCATTGGCATACCACCACTTCTCAGCCACAATCGCCACGCCACTGGCCAGGCTCGACACATCGCCATTGCCTTCAACGATAAATGCGTGCGTCACGCGCGGCATCTTCTTGATCTCATCAAGGTTCGCGCTTACGGCCTTGCCACCAAACACAGGGCACTTCTCGTACACCGCAAAGAGCATCCCCGGCAACTTGAAGTCGATACTGTAGATCGGCTTACCAGTCACCATAGCCGGCAGATCGATCGTCGGCATACTCTTGCCAATGATCTTGTAATCCTTGGCATCCTTAGGCTTCACCAACTCCGGCTTCGGCATCGGCAGCGCAGCGGCCTTCGACGCAATCTCGCCGTAACTAACGCTCTTGCCACTGGCCTTATGCAACACGCGGCCCATCTCGGTCGAACACTCTTCCACCGGTACGCCCAGGCTCGCAGCCCCGGCCTGCACCAGCATCAGGCGCGCCGTCGCACCTACCTGCCGCAACAGATCCCAGTTATTCGGAGTAGACCGGCTACCGCCCGCCGACTGCGAACCAAACTTCACTTCATCCAGGTCGCCCTGCACCACGCGCACAAGCTTCCAATCGACATCAATCTCTTCAGCCAGAATCATCGGCAGTGCTGTCTTGATACCCTGACCCATCTCAGGATTCTTGCCCGTCAGCGTTACCATGCCATCCGGCGAGATCTTCACAAACGCATTCGGGTCCAGCGGAGCCTGTGCCCTGCGCGGCCCTTGTGCCAGCGCCTCGTGCCCGCCAATCAACATTCCGCCGCCGCTCAGCAGCGACACTTTTAGAAAGAAACGACGGCTATTCATTGTTGTTAGCCCCCGATGCGTTAGAAGTCTGCATCAACCGTGCCGCCAGATGTACAGCCTTCTTGATGCGCGTATAGGTTCCGCAACGGCAGAGGTTCCCGTCGAGAGCATTCTCGATCTCTGCATCGGTCGGGTTAGAATTCTTCGCCAGCAGCGCTGCTGCGGTCATCAATTGACCCGCCTGGCAGTAACCACACTGCGGTACATCCATTTCCATCCACGCCCTCTGTAGTGCATGGGCCCCCTCAGGAGACAGCCCTTCGATCGTCGTGATCTTCTTGCCAGCCACAGCCGACACCGGCGTCAGGCACGACCGAATCGGCACCCCATCCTGATGCACCGTACATGCTCCGCACTGTCCGGCACCACACCCAAATTTCGTGCCGCACATCTCCAACTCATCGCGTAACACCCACAACAGTGGCATGTTCGCCGGAACATCAACACTAACGGACTTCCCGTTCAGCGTCATCGCTATGGCCATTGGCAAACTCCTTTCTGCTATTGTGGCATCACTCTATGCTGTGCCGCGCCACCCTTTTCCTGATCCTCACCGTCGCCGCCATCGCTCAAACCACGCAGATGGTCCCGATGCGAGACGGTATTAAATTAGCCACCGACATCTACCTGCCCAAAAGCGAAGGCAAGTTCCCGGTTCTACTAACCAGAACCCCCTACAGCAAGGGCCGCGGTGCCAATCCCTTCAGCAAGGCAATGAATGCCGCCGGATACGTCGTTGTCATCCAGGACGTCCGCGGCCGCTACGAATCCGAAGGCCACTGGATCCCCATCAAAGACGATCCCAGCGACGGCTTCGACACCGCAAAATGGATCGGCGAACAAGCCTGGTGCGACGGCAACATCGGCACCTTCGGTTCCTCCTATGGCGGTGCCACCCAGCACGCGATGGCTATCGCAAACGCACCCAACATCAAAGCAATGATCCCGCGCAACGCGATGACCAACTTTGGCCGCTACGGGATGCGTCACAACGGAGCCTTCGAACTCCGCTGGTTCAACTGGGTTGCCACCCTGGGCAACGCCGCGGGTACCTCCCTCGCCATGCCCGCTGCCAAGCGTGCCACAACAGATCCCCAAGCCGCCCAAGCTCTCGCCGACTTCGGCAATCAAGTCCAGCAATACGTGAGGGCTCTCCCACTCCGCCCCGGCACGACGCCCCTCAAATTCGCCCCCGATTACGAATCCTGGCTCATCGAAGCCATGAGCCACAGCGATCACGACAAGTTCTGGCAAGACCACGGCTCAAGCGTCATTGACCACTTGAAGGAATACAAAGAAGTGCCCGCCTATCACACCACTGGCTGGTACGACTCCTGGGGCACCTCCGTTGCCAATCTCAACTTCGTCGAACTCACCAAGGCAAAAAAGAGCCTCCAGCGTCTGATCGTCGGCCCCTGGATCCACAGTTCCGAAAACCTCGACCACGCCGGCATGGCCCAATTCACGCCAGATTCTTCTCTCGATCTCAACGCTTTCCACATCCGCTGGTATGACCGCTGGCTCAAGAACATCGACAACGGCGTCGACAAAGAACCACCCGTCCGCATCTACGTAATGGGCGGCGGCGACGCCCACAAAACCCCCGAAGGCCGCATCTTCGTCGGAGGCCAGTGGCGCACTGAAAATGAATGGCCTCTCGCCCGCACCAGGTACACACCCTTTTACCTGAACGCCAAAAACGAACTAACTCAAGCGAAGTCATCGACCAATCAACCCATTTCTTATCAGGCCGACCCGGCAAACCCAGTCCCCACTCTCGGCGGCAACGTCTCCTCTCAGGGCACGCTCATGTTCCAGGGCGCAGCCGATCAAAAATGCCGCACCGGCTTCTGGCTTTGCAAAGACGACAAACCTCTCTCTTCCCGCAACGACATCGTCGTCTTCCAAACTGCCCCGCTCGACAAAGACATCGAAGTCACCGGCCGCCTCGTAGTCAAACTCTGGGCCTCATCCGACGGCCCCGACACGGATTTCACCGCCAAGCTGATCGACGTCTATCCACCGAGCAAAGACTTCCCTGCAGGCGTCGATCTCAACATTGGAGACAGCATCATCCGCGCCCGCTACCGCGAGACGATCACGCAGCAAACCCTACTCAAGCCCAACCAGCCCGCCGAGTACACCATCGAGATGTACCCAACCTCTTTGGTCTTCAAAAAAGGCCACCGCATCCGCCTCGACATCTCAAGCTCGAACTTCCCTCGCTTCGACATCAACCCCAATACAGGCGAGCCACTCAATAACAACCGCAGCACACGCATTGCCACCAACACCATCTATCTGGATCCCCAGCACCCCTCCCACATCATCCTCCCGGTCATCCCTTAAAATAAAAGAGATGTCCGCAATTGAACAAATCGAGCAGGCAATCGAGAAGCTCTCGCCTGAAGAGTTCACCCGGCTCTCGCAATGGGTCTATGAACGTGCGCAATCCCAGTGGGATCGTGATCTGGATTCGGACTCCATATCGGGTAAGCTCGATTCGCTTTTCATTGAGGCGGCCAATCCCGAGCCTCAACCGTTTCCGCCAACCAAATGAAGTCTGTTGGCACCAAACGATTCTGGCAGCTATACCGCAATCTTCCTGAATCCATCCGGCAGCTAGCCGTCAAAAACTACCACCTCTGGCGCAGTGATCCGAATCACCCATCTCTTCGATTTAGACTCCTTGCCGGTTCAACTCATCGATTCACAATCCGAGTGGGTGCTCATCACCGGGCTCTAGCCTTTCAATCCAACGACTCAATCACTTGGGTTTGGATTGGTACCCACGCCGAGTATGTTCGCCTGGTCCGATAGCCATCTAACCACAACGTCACACGTCATTCATCTCTCCTTAACACCCGCCTCCTAACCTCAAAGCTACATGCGCTTTCCAGTCTTGCTCTTCGCCGCCACAACTGTCTTCGCTCAATCCAACGCCTCAGACGCCGCCATGGATGGCTACATCCAGGACGCCTCTGGTGCGCGCATCTCAGCAGCCCAGATCGCTGCCCGCAACATCTCCACCAACGTCGAACTCACCACCACAACCAACAACGAAGGCTACTACCGCTTCCCTCTCTTAAAGGTCGGCGAATACGACCTCCGCGTTTCCGCAACCGGCTTCTCTGAATTCAAACAGTCCGGCATTCGTCTCTCGGTCGGCAAGCAAGCCCGCATCGATGTCTCTCTCAAAGTAGGTGCCCTCACCGACAGCGTCACAGTCACAGCCGACGCCGCCATCGTCGATCAGGGCAAGATCGCGCAACAGGAAGTCCTCGGTGAAAAAGAACTCCGCTCCCTCCCCATCACCTCGCGCAACGTCTACAACTTCCACCTCCTCGGGCCCGGCGTCAAAGGCATCCCCTCCACCGGCTTTGGCACCACCCAGTTCACCTTCGGCGGCAGCAACCGCTCCACCTGGACTGTCGATGGCCTCGACAACACTGCCCGTCGCAACTCTCGCCAAATCCGTCTTGTCATCTCGACTCCCGAATCCGTCCAGGAAATGCAAGTCATCTCCGGTGCCTACTCCGCAGAATTCGGCCGCGCCGCAGGCGGTGTGATCAACGTCATCTCCCGCTCTGGCACCAACGATCTTCACGGCTCTGGCATGGGCCTTTACCGCCCGCTCGAAACCACCGCCCGTGCTCCTCTGGCTGCCACAAGAGCCAGCCAGAACTGGTGGATGGTTGCTGGCAATCTCGCCGGCGCAATCAAGCAAGACCGCCTCTGGTTCTTCATCAATGACGAGTTCAATCCCCTCAGAATCCCCCAGCCGGTTACCATCTTGCCAGCCAATGCAACGGCCCTGAACCTCCCCGCCTCAGACCTTGGTAACTCCCCCTTCGGTGAGACTTTCCACACACCCTCCGCCAAGCTCAATTTCAAACTCAACGATAAGAATTCCGGCTTCCTTCGCTACAACCGCTTCACTAACGACCAGCCCGGCGGCGGTGGCGGCCTCACCACCATCGGACGCAGCCTCACCTTCGAAGACCGCATGAACGGCGGCGCTGCCCAGCTTGCCACCGTCATCTCCCCAAACCTCCTCAACGAGTTCCGCTTCGGCCTCAACCGCCGCGCCGAGACGCTCGTGTCGGGTCAGCACCCGACCCAACT
>CAZZGS010000045.1:0-14013 GCA_964653845.1 uncultured Bryobacter sp. | reverse complement strand
CCACCTTCCCACCCCGAAACACCATAAAATTCGGAATCGACTGCACTCGATATCTCGCCCCCAGCCCCCGGTTCGCCTCCGTATCCACCTTCAACACAATCGCCCGCCCCGCCATCTCCCGCGCCAACTCCTTCACCTCCGGTGCAGCCATCTTGCAAGGCCCACACCACTCAGCCCAAAAGTCCACCAGCACCGGCACCTTAACCGCTCCAACAATCTCATCGAAAGTAGACTCATCCACATCCAGCGGCAAACTCAAAGGCGCAAGCTCCCCCTTACAAACCCCACACCGCCCGGTACTCGCCAGGAACCGGGCATGAATCCGGTTCTGCGTCCCACAAGCACCGCACGTCAGCAGTCTCGAATAAGACATCACCACCTCCAGCCTCCAGCATATAGCGATACACTCAACACGCAATGCACCTCATTCTCTTAGCCACCCCATTCGTGCTACTCGCCCAGAACTGGCCCTAGGCAGGCGGCCCTAACAACGCCTGACAAGTCACCCCGCACAACCAAATGTCTGTCGCCAAAATCCAAAACATCGCCAGGCACCGCACCTTCGATCCCTGGGTCGAACTCTTCCCCTTCAACAAACAATTCGAGCCACTGCTCGCAGAATTCGGCCTCTCCATGGCGGAATTGGAAACTCTGAACCGCGAGCCCTAACAAATGGCCCGGCGAATCGAGTGGACTGGCCAGGCCAAATCCGGCCATCGCTCAATAGAGCAGCCGGTCGCCATCCAGATTCTGAAAACTCTGGGCCGTTAAGGACTACCCGATGAAGGCGCACCCACCCATGATCATGCTCCCCATCGCGTCTTTTCCAGGACTACAGAGACCGCCTCCAGATCGAGCGCGTTCTCGATTGCAAGGATGTCAAGCGGGTGCTGCCCAACTGGATGCGCTGCAAACTGTTCGTGCTCATTTGGGGTGATACCGTTTGGAGGTCAAGCCGGTCCAATCCAAAACAGCCTGCACATGGGCCTGCGTGATCCACTTCGCCAAGATCTCGAGGCCCATATAATCCGAGATCCGCGAACCATTCCAGCGCCTCCGGGATGGTAATGGCACAACAATGCTCTAAGTGGCATGGATTCGAGCTAGAAGGGCAAAGTGCCTAGAACGAAATAGTTAATCCAATAGGTTCCGGCCGGTATACCATAGCTCACGCCTGTGGCCAATCCCTGAGCGACACTCGCACCATCCTCAGTAAACCAGTCTTCGAATTCCTCCAGCACCGTCTCCATGTCCTTCGTTGTCGAGTCGAGGGCGACTTGCACACTTGCGGATATCGATTCTTCTGGATATTTCACCCTGCTATCCAGGAAGTTTCCAAGGAAACTAAGATTCGTTCCTCCAAAACTGTTTAGGAAGCCGATTATGATACCGGTGGCTTCAGCCGCTTTGTTCTCTTTGACCAAAAGTGCATACTGCGTTGCCGACCAACCGGAAGGATCGACAAACTGGGTAGGCCGGTTGAAGGCGAATTGATAAGGATGCCGGCTGGCGGGAAGAAAGCTCGATCCTTGTGCCGGATCCTTCTGCGCAAAGCGGCCGATCCCGGCGCGGTAAGGCCGGGCGCGGAAGAAGTAAAGCTCATTGACATTCATCTTCTCCTTGGCTTGGAACTCAAAAGGATTGTAGTTGCTGGAACCTAAAGCGCTGGAGACGGCCGCAGCGTTGAAGACACGCTCGCCCCAGGCGTTGTAAGCGTATTGATGGAGTAACGTGCCGCTTTCATCCGTCGTTGCAATTACCGACCCCTGCTCGTCGGTAAGATAGAAGCGGTAAACACTCGCGTTGCGGGCAAAGAGCAATTCATCGACATTCAGACCGTTCGTGTAGCGATGACTGAACGTGTTACCGCTGAAAATCCCCAGTGTGTTGTGGCCATCTACGATATAGGTGCGTGCCGCAGTGCCAGTCAATTGATCCCGGCGGCCGAGGCCGTTGTACCGGTATTCGTTCGTTGAGGTGGAAACGACCCGGTTGTGCGCATCGTAGCCCAAAGGAGAAGCGTTCATCGAAGTCATGTTCCCTGCCGCGTCGTGCGAAATCACTTCCGCACCGAGGTTGGTCAAGCGATGGTCGCTGCCGAATACTGCGCCAGCGTCCAGACGGTTACCTACGCTGTCATAGGTCCATGAGGCGCTCCGGTTTCCCCATAGCGTGCTGGAAATGATTTCCGAACTGAGCCTGCCCAGACTGTCGTACGACCAATTGACGCTTCCATCGTTTAGCGTAGCGGCAGTGCGGCGGCCCCCGGCGTCATAGGAATAATTCCAGGAACGAATGATCGCGTTTGCCGGCGAAAACCATGTCAAGCTGGCCAATTGGTTGCGTGGGTTCCAACTATAGGCCGCGCGCACGCCATTGCTATAGATCAGGCCAGTGCGGCGGCCGCTCAAATCGTAGCTGTACTCCGCCCAGCGTCCATCGGTGGTGATACGGCTTATATTGCCGCCAGCATCGTAGATATATGTTGTCACGGAGGCATCTGGCGCGGTCATGGAAGACCTTCGGCCCTTGGAATCGTATGTATAGGTCACGGTACGGCCGAAACGATCCGTTGCCGAAAGAAGGCGGTCTGCGGCATCTCGTGTAAAGCTCATCGTGCCCGCCGCATTACCGGTTGAGACGATCGAGGCGACTCGGCCGCGCATATCGTAAGTGTAAGTATCTGATCGGCTGGGCGAGACTTCGGTTGCCTTGCGGCCGTAGGCATCATAAGTGGTGGCAATGTTACCGAGTCCGCGATTTACTCCCGCCAACAGTCCGTCCGCTGTATAAGTCTTTGTTTTCACGTCGCCTGCAGCGCTTGTGTCGCTCAGCGGCAATCCGTTCCGGTCGTAAGTATGCGTAGTGATCTGGTTCAACGCATCCCGGCGTTGCAAGATACGGCCTAGTGCATTGCGTTCGTATTGGGTTCGCCCGTTCAGCGGGTCTCGAACCTCGCTCAGCAGGCCGGAACAGGAATAACTGAACTGATATTGCTGGCCAAGCGAGTTACCTACCGAGGCAGGCAAGCCAAAGCTATTCCAGGTTTGTGTGCGCGTAGTCAGACCGGAGGCGCTTCCATTCCCTGGCAATCCAAACTCATCCCAGGCCCGGTCATAGCGCTGGCCCCCGCCGTTGTAGGCAGTGACGACGTTGCCGTTGGCGTCATAGACAAAATTCTGTGTCCGAAGTGCCCCATCGGTGATACGCGTCAGATTCCCTGTGGCATCGTATGTGTAGTTAAAAACTCCCGAGCGGCTGTTTTCCGATAAGAGCCGGCCTGCGGCGTCGTAACTGTAAGTGTATTCCTCGGCAAGCGATCCACCGGCATTGAAGATTTGCGTGGTCAGAAGACTCCCGGCGGTATTGTACGAGAATGTCTGGTAATCGCCATTGGGACGGCTGATACGGGAAAGAACGTTACCTGACGTCCACTCGTAAGCGGTCAGTAAGTATGGCCCACCGTTAGGCCCGTCTTCCTCCGATGAAACGTTTCCGCTGGCATCGTAAGTTCGCGCAACCCGGCGGCCACCTGGAAGGGTAGTAAGAATGCGGCGCCCACTGGTGTCATAGCTAAACGCTCTCGTCTGTCCTTCACCGTCGGTGAAGGATAGAACATTTCCGCCTTCGTCATAGGTCTCAGAGGTGGATATGCCGCCGGGAAAGGTTTTCGTCAATCGGCGGGCAGCGAGATCGTAGGCATATTCTGTCCGGCGGCCGTCGCTGTCGATGCGGGCGGTGAGGCGACCGCTCAAGTCAAACTCCTGACGCACCGCTTGACAGCCCCCGGCCTGGAGAATTCGAGTGATCAGATGCGAGGTTGGCTGGTATTCAAAAGTACTCAACTGATTCTTCGTATCCGTGTGCTGGATCAGACGCCCTGCGCCGTCGTAAGCATAGGTTTGTCGGTGGCCTCGAGCGTCGGATATCTGCGTGATCCGGCCAGCGGAATCCCGCGTGAACGTGACGTTCTGCCCGTTAGAAGAACTCACCCCTGTGGTGGCAATTTGTACCCAGTTTCCATTGCGATCTTCAATGCGTTTAATGGTCGAGTTTTCGATTATGAATTGCGTGCCCTCTTTTGTAGTTAAGCGCCAGCGCCGGGGATTATATGCCTGAAAGGGCGTGTCGCCGCCAAGGCAAACCAGATTTTGTCCAGCGCCGAGAAAGCTTGGGCAATCCAGGTTTTCGAGTTTGTCGCCCACTCCCACAGGAGCCTGATATCGGTTCTCCAGTGCGGGAAAAACGGGGGAAGTCTGAACAGGCAAGAAAGCGAAGATCGCCTGCCTGCCATTGGGTAAGGTGACGTAAGCATTGTAGTTTCCATCAATCCGAAGATCGGTTTCAGAAAAACCCAACGCCCAGCCAGTGCCAAAGTCATTCCAGTAGGGCTTACGGGAATCATAGACCCGCCGGATTTCAATCGGCATCACCAAAGCCGGTAGGCGCAGGTCTGTATAAGCCAGCGTGAAAGCACCGAGTTTTACGGCGTCACCGCCGACGCGAACAATGTTTTGTACAAAAGCGCCCTGACGGCGGTCAAACGCCGTCAAGCGAAGCGCATAAGGATTGTTGGCCAGCATCGTCGCCGGTAGAACTCCCAGCAGACCATTGACTACATTGGCAGTGCCTTGATTCAAGGCTATCCACTGGCTGCCTCCCATGATCTGGTATTCCAACCGCCAGTTCACAAGGTTGGGGTCTTCAACCGTTCCAGTTACAGACACTTCGCCGCTGACCAATGCATTGGCGGCGGGGCTGGAGATGCTTAGAGTTGGCGCAGTACTGTCGACTGGCGCGATTGTAATCGTGAAGTTTTGCAGCGTGTTTGCTCCCAGAGGATCGGCAATGCGCAGCGTGACGGGAACCGAACCCGTGGCATTGCCCGGTACCGTCCAACGCACAACGCCCGCAGTGGTGACCATCATGCCCGCTGGCCCGGTGACGAGGCTAAAGGCCACGGCGTCCCCATCGGGATCAGAACCGGCAGCCGCATAGACGTAGCTTTGTCCTGGTTCGGCTACAGTGGGTGCCAATGAAGTGAATACCGGGGCCTGGTTTAGAATGGCACTGACATTCACGGCGAACGATTGCCGATGGAAGGCCCCCAGCGCGTCCATTACTTCGAGTGTGAAGGCGTAAGTGCCAATACCGGCAGGATTAAAAAGAATGGCTCCGGTACTGCTGTTGATAGTGAAACCTGTAGGACCAACCGGAAGCGACCAGGTGAGAACATCCCCGGGATCGGGATCGCTAGCCGTTGGAGCGTAGCTGTATGTACTGCCGAGGAGCACACTGGTTGGAGCTGTGCTGGTAATGGTTGGCTGTTGGTTCGGGTTGCTGACCTGAACTTGGAAGTTTTGCGCCTCACCCAATCCAGAAAGATCGGTCACCCGAATGCCGACGGGATAGGAACCGGTTTGAGCGAGTGAGGGCAGCCAGGAAATGAGCCCTGTGGTGGGGTGAATACTGAGCCCGGCAGGTCCGGAAGTCCGGCTGAAGGTGAGCAACTCACCTGCGTCGGGGTCGCTGGCCCGCGCAGTGTAGGCATAGCTGCGGCCAACAGTTGCCTGCGTGACAGGCACGCTGGTGAATCGCGGTGGGTTGTTCGTTATCTGCGTCTCTATGAACAGAGGGAAGTACTGGCTGGTGACGCGATTCCGCGAGTCGCGGACGGCTGCTTGGATTCGGAAGCTGCCCGCTTGATTGGCCTGAGGAAGCCATGTAATGACCCCGGAGTTAGCCCCAATCACCATACCGGTTGGCGGCGCTAACAGCTCAAAAGTCAGCACGTCCCCAGTGTCAGGATCGGACGCCGCCACTTGGTATCGATATTCCAGCCCGGTGCGGCTTTGAGTGATGGGGATACTGGTGATCGTAGGCGCGGTGTCGCCACGCTGGGTGCGTGGAATCGGCATCGCGCTGGCCTCTGTGCCCAGCGGAGACTCCACCCCAGCCGAGTTCAGCCATCGGACGTGATACCAATAAACAGTGTTGTTGGTCAGCCCCGTATCCGCAAACGCACCTAGTGCATTGTTATACGATGCCTGATGCAAGACATAGTTTCCTTCCCCAACCCGTCGGTAAATGTTGTAGCCGGCCGCACCGGGAACAGGCGTCCACTTTACGTCCATTGCCCGGTCCCGCGCACGCACGGTCAAATCGCTGACCATTACTGCTGGCCCCTGGCCAATCACCAGATTCACCCCCATGCTGTTGTTGTTTTCGTCTCCTTCGGGGATCAATGCGGCAAAATCGACCTGGCCGACTACGTTCTGTGCGCCAGGCGTTGGATTCAGGTATTCGCACGAGACGTCTTCAAATTGGCCTGGAGCCAGAAGTCGCGTGGTTGTGCCTCCGCAGATGGTGGCACCGCCGACTCCCGCAGTGAATCGGAAGGAAGCCAGCGGTAGCAGCGCGGAGCCGCCGTTGCCGATCCTGGCGATCAGTGAAGTCTTGGCGGGGAAATCGCGATCGTCGCGGCGAAGAAAAGAGATCGTAAAATCACCGATCGAATTGGGGGCCTGCCCTTGTCCTGGCAGAAACGTATTCAGCCGGAAATTGTTATAGCCCTCCACCAGCCAATTCGATGTAAAGCTCGCCGGGACCTTCAAGTTATCAAGAATATGAAAGATCGAATAAGCTGGCTGATTCCAGATTCGGCGTGTGTGAGCCCAATTTCCGTTCGCCCCCCGGTAAACCTGGATTCCCTGCGTTGCGGCGGTGCCTCCGCTCAATGGAACGACAATCTCAGCATTGCCATCTGAGTTCACGTCCACCACGACAGGCATTTCCACGCCGGTATTGTGGGGGCGTGGCGCTTTGAAAAGCTCGAAACCATCCCGCCCCCGCCAAATGTATAAGAACTGCTCATCGGCGAAGACAACTTCCACTTCGCCATCGGCGTCAAAATCAAAGAGGGTCGCCGAAGTAATGCCCGAACTTTGATCGATGATGGGGTTGGCCCATTTCAGGGTTCCGTCGGCTTCGTAAACGCGGTACTCTACGCTACCGGCAATGCCAATTTCAGCGGCGGCATCGCTATCAAAGTTTCCAATCGTGGGCGGGCCCCCACCGGCAACGGCCCAGGGTGCCTGCCATTTGATGGTACCGTCGTGTTCCAACGCGATAAGCGCATTACCCGTCCGGGGCTTGAAGACAATTTCCGCTTGCGGGTCGGCATCAAGATTGCCTACCGCCGAGTAAGCTTCGCCTAACTCAGCACGGTTGAAGACGATACCGCCGCTGGCGTTGTAAACAGTAGGCCCGGCCACCACTTCGAGGGTGCCGTCGCCGTCCACGTCTGCCGCGAATGACATCGGTCCATTAGCGCCGCCCACCTTGCCAGTGCCTTGCCAGAGCAGCGTACCAGTTGCGGAATACGCGCTCCGGCCGATGATAATCTCTGGCGAGCCGTTCTTGTCGAGGTCGGCAAGAGCCGCGCCGCCAATGCAACTGCTGCCGGAGGAAAAGTGTGTTTCCGTACCGCGCCATTTCAAGCTGCCGTCGTTCTCGAAGACAATCAGACGGCATTGCTCGTCGAGTGTAATAATTTCCCCCAAATTGTCGTTATCGATATCGCCTAAGGTAATTCCCGCCGTCGGCCTCAACTCCAGTGTGGGGTCCACTACCGCCACTTTTTCGCTGCCATCGCGTCCGTCGAGAACACGCAGTATACCGTCAGCAAAAATGCCACCCACAGAGGCGACGAAGACTATCTCTGGAAATCCATCCCCATCGATGTCACCTACGGCGACCGGGCCGGTCGAACGGCGTTTTGTGGGAGAGAGTACGAAAGTCTTGCGTTCCCACAACAAAGTGGGATTCAACCCGCCTTGGGCCGGTTGAAAGGTAAAATTCTGTCCGGTGAAACGAATGTTGTTCGCCTCGTTCGGCTCTAGGATCGCGTTGCCTGAATCGGCGCGGACGTATAGGATGTTACCGGCAAAGAGAATGGTTCCGCTGACCGGAATCACGGGGCTTGTGCTGGCGCCTGCTGCCAGTGAACTGATCACGGCCGTACCGAGTTGCAAGTCCGTTCCGGCCTCGAAAGTGCGATTACCGTTGCGATCTTCAAAAACCTGGACGGTGAAAGGCACACTTGTAGCTGCACCCAAATTGCGGATTGTCGGCTGCAAGCTACCGCTTATTGCGAGGGTTTGGCTATCGGTGCTCAGGCTTGCGGTGGAAATTGCCTCCACCGTAAGATCCGGGTTCGCCTGTCCTTCAAATAACGCTATTGAGGCGAGCAAGGCCAGGGGCAACATCAGCCATTTACTTTGTTTCATCACTAGTTCCTTTGATTCCGATTCCAGATTCCAAAGCCGATAGCCGCCAGGCCAAGCCCCCCCAGGGCGTTCGTTGACGGCTCGGGAATTTCCGGTCCTCCCGGCCCAGGCGGTGCCGCAATGATTTCCATCCAGCCATTGACATAGACCGCGCCCATCGAATCGGGGTCAAAATGCCCGATACCCAAGGTGGATGCGCTCAGATGTTGGATTGTGATGCTAATGCTTTCTCCGGGAGCCAACGCAAGCACAGACCAACCCAGTGCAAGCGAGACGTCATCGGGCGACGACGACGGCACCGCGTTCATTCCGTCCAGAATTCCGAAAAAGGATACGTTGTCGTAGATGTCTCCAAACACATAGCCCGGCTCGTCGATTTCCCATGCCGAAGGTGCAAAGGCACCGGGAGGCGCACCCGGCGCCAGGCCAAGCCCCAGGAATTCGGCATATTCATTGGAAACCAGGTTCTCGATTATGTCCCACTCGGCGTCAAGAAAGAAGAAAATCGAAAACTGCGTCCAGGTGCTCGCCGTTTGATTTGTCACTTGCCAACCGTAGGCGCCAAAGTTGTCGGGTCCTAGCGAACTAAAATATTCAGGGCTTGCGCCGTCATAAAGTATCGACGGATTGGCCCCGATATGAAAGTAGAGTTCTTGGGATGTAAGCGTCAGGGTGGCCGCCGTCGACACCAACGGCACGGCGATCAGCAAACCAAGGATTGGAAGGATTAGTTTCATGGTTTTGCCCATTCAGCGCAAGCGGTCGGACGTTTTGATCATTTCTTTCCAAATATTTTTGTTAGGTTAGTTCCGATGGCAGAGATAACACGTTTACTGCAACGTTGGCGTGAGGGAGATGAGTCTGCTTTTTGCGACTTGTTCCCCTTGCTCTACGCAGAATTAAGGCGTTTAGCGCAGAGCTATCTCTCCGGCGAGAATCCCGGCCATACCCTGCAGGGCACTGCTTTGGTTCATGAAGCGTACCTCCGGTTGCTAGGACAGAGCCATGTAGACTGGGAGAGTCGCGGTCATTTTTTCGCTGTCGCCGCTAAAGCGATGCGCCGGATTCTGGTCGATCACGCGCGAAAGCAGCAAACGAAAAAACGGAATCCTGGCATAAAGCTACATCTGGATGAATTTGCGGTTTTGGGTCCAGACTGTGCCATTTATGACCAATTAGACGAGGCCCTGGAGCGATTGGCGACTCTCGATAAACGCCGCGCCCAAGTTGTGGAGCTGCGTTATTTCGGTGGCATGAGCGGAGAAGAAATCGCCCAGTATCTGGCGATTAGCACGGCGACGGTTCAGCGGGATTGGTTGATTGCCCGTTCCTGGCTATATCGGGAATTGAAAGCTGCGGTGGAAAACGAAATTGAAGCCTGATCTTTACGAACGAAGTGCCGCAATCCTCGACCACTTGCTTGCTTTGCCGGAAGCCGAGCGAACAAAAGCGTGGGCCGGCCACCCTGAGTGTGAACCGGAGGTGAGAGCGGAGGTGAATAGTTTGCTAGCCGCTTGCGAGGCCTCATCCGGATATCTTGAAGGCAACGTAGTCTCTGCTGTCAAGCCCGGCCTCGGCACACAGATTGGGCCCTGGAAGCTGGTCGATCAAATCGGTCAAGGCGGTATGAGCTTCGTCTTCCGGGGAGAACGTGTGTCTGGCTACGACCAGCGCGTGGCGATCAAGATCATCGCACTTCCCGTTCTGTTAACCGGTGCGATGGCACATCAAATCCAGAGCCGATTTGAATCCGAGCGCCAAATTGTTGCCCGGCTGGAACACCCAAACATTTGTAAGCTACTCGATGGTGGTCTTCAAACGGACGGTACCCCTTACCTCGTGCTTGAGTACGTGGAAGGAGAAGACTTTCTCAGCTACGCCAGGCGGGTCCCGCTCGCAAATTGGATCGGTGTCTTGGAACAAGTGGCTCTCGCCGTTCATTACGCTCACCAGCGCCTGGTCGTGCACCGGGACTTAAAGCCTTCCAATATTTTGGTCACCGCCGATGGCCATCCTAAGCTTCTGGATTTTGGTATTGCCAAGTCTCTCGATCCTGGTGGGCTCGAGATAGGCGACGAGAGGACCGCTACTTTTTTCCGCGCCGCAACCCCGGCTTATGCCAGTCCGGAACAAATGCGTGGCGAACCACTTACAACGGCAACGGATATTTATTCGCTCGGTGTCTTGCTGTCGAAGCTGCTGCCGGACACTCGGGAAGCTGACCTTTCCGCGATTGCCGCCAAGGCCACCCGGGAAGATGCTAAAGATCGTTACGACTCGGCTGCAGATCTCGCCGCAGACCTGGCGTGCTATCGCAAGGGCTTGCCTGTGGAAGCTCGTCGGGGCAATGTCCGCTACGTCGTCTACAAGTTCATCCGCCGGCATGTGGCCGCCGTCTCAATGGCAATTCTCGCGATAATAGCTTTGCTAACCGCTGTGGGACTGACGCTGGTCAAAAATCAGCAGGTTTTGCACGAGCGAGAGCGCGCGGCTACCGTGGCCAGCTTTTTGCAAAGTCTCTTTCAGGCTTCAGACCCGGAGGTAAATCAAGGCAACCGCCTGACGATCCGCCAATTGCTGGACCAAGGTGCAAAGTCGATCCAATCCTCGGCGCTTGACACAGATGCTCGGGCCGAATTGACGCAGACCATGGCGGAAGCTTATGCGGGTCTCGGCCTTTTCAACGAGGCCATCCGGCTTTATGAATCTATGATCCAAATGGATAGCGCTGATTCCCGCCGCACAGTGCACGCCCTTTCTCAGTTGGCCAATGCCCAGGCCCAACTGGGCCAGCACGAGCCCGCCGTGAAAAATGCCCTCCAGGCGACCGCTACCGCCCGCCGCCTGCGCCCCACCGATCCCGGCGCTGAAGCTGAGGCTCTTGAGCAGCACTGTCTGGCGCAATATATGGCTGCCAATTATGCCCAGGCCACACCGCTCTGTGCTGAAGCCGTAAAACAAGCTGAGCGGGCCAGTCTGCCCAGTCTCAATCTGGCGCACTACCTGCGCAGCTTAGGCCGTGCACAGAAAAACATCGGTGATTTCGCGGGGGCTGAGGCTTCCCTCAAGCGTTCTCTCAACTTGGCCCAATCCGTGAACGGCCGCAACAATCCAACCGCTGCAATTGCTCTCGACGAATTGGGCGGTCTCTTCTTCCGGCAAGGAAAGTTTCTCGATTCGATTCGCTTCTTCGATCAAGCTTTGGCGCAAGAACGTAAGCTTTACCCTGAGGGCCACGTCAGTGTTGCGCGCACACTCAACAACATCGCGAACACGCAAACGACCCTGCGCCAATTCAAAGAATCGATTGCGACCTACCAATCCGCCCACGAGTTGTACCGTAAATTCCTCGGCGATGACAGCGCAGAACTTGCAGTGTCGATGTCAAACCTTGCCATCGCACAGCAGAGCGTCGGCCAACTGGATGCCGCAGCGGTAACGCTCGAAAAAGTCCGGGATGTACATGAGCAAACCACCGGCAAAGACAAGCAGCCGTATTGGAATACACAACTTAAGATTGCCAATCTACGCCTCGAACAGGACCGTCCGCAAGAGGCATTGCAACTGGCGGCGGAGGTAGTATCCGCCATGGACAATTTAAATCCTAAACCCCGAGTGGAACGGGGCTTCGCACGAATCGTACTAGCGACGGCGCTGGTGGAATGTGGACGTGCGCACCTGGCCCTTGCGCCAGCAACCGAAGCGCAGTCAATCCTCAGTCAGGCGTTGGCCCCAGGGCATTGGATGCGGGCCTACGGCAACGCAGTTCAAGCCAGTGCTCTGGTCGCCCACGGCAAACGATCTGAAGCAAAAAAACTGCTTGAGCCGCTTTATCGTGAAGTCGCCATGCTACCGGGCAAGGGATCATGGCGTGCCGAGTGGATGAAAAAGCTCTGGCGCACAAACCGCTTTGATTCCAACTAGATCGAATCCAATAAGCGGCCCCCTTTTAACCTTATAAAGCGGATTTCACCTCTCGCATTGCTGCCACGAATCACAAGAGCTGCTTCTTGAAATCCCCAGACTTTCGCCGAAATGCTGCGAGTGATCCGATATCGTTCACAATGTCAATTATGAGTCGCCTCTGCCGCCATTCGCGCAACTTTTTAAGTACCGGGCTTGAGCTATGCATTCATCTGGAGCCAAAGCGGATTGAACTAAATCCGATCATTCAGAGAAACTTGTGCCCGTCCGGAGCGATCTAATAGTTCACCAGGAGAATACGCAGATGTTTCGAATTATGACCCGCATAGCTTTTCTTGGCTGTACGCTGGAATAGGCAGCAGCCTGACCCGTCACTAGGCATTTCATTGGCGTTTTTGCTAGTTTTTCGCGATCCAACTGCCAGCCATCCACAGCGAGCTTCCTCAGTCCTGCGCCACATATGGGTGGCTAACCCGCTCATAAAAAGACTCTTACCCAGATCCACTGCGCTCGCATCGATTTCAAACTCCCTCCCATCTGTGGCCCCAATTTTCCCGAAAACGCAAAGGGACAGGTCAACTTCGAATGCATCGACGCCCGCAACAGCCTCGGCTGGGGCAGCCCAAAAAAACGACTTCTTTCAACTCGAGGGCAAGCGCATCGGTGTCAACCCCACCCTCCTGCAAATCCCTTTCCCCTTACCCAATCCAACATTAAGCCCGGAGCGGTTCACAAATATTTTCAGATTTCTTTTCTCTCTAAACTGTTGATTCGAAATATTTCCAGCCAGGCCTCAAACATTAAGCCCACCACACCGCCTGCTAATTTCTACTCAGGAGAAATCCAGTGAATAATGAACAGAACAATGAAGAGAACAACGAACAGAACGAAGCTCTCAACATCGATAACGATCCCTCGACCGTGGTCCAGCCACGCAAGAAAACCATGTCCGAAGCCGCCCTCGCCGCCAACCGCGCCAATGCCAAAAAATGCACCGGCCCCAAAACCCGCGAAGGCAAATTCAAATCTTCTCTCAACGCCTTAAAACACGGCCTCTACAGCCACGTCTTTATCATCAAAACCGAAGACGTCGACGTCTTCGAAAACTTCTCAAAGTCCTATATCGATGAATTCCAGCCCGCCACCCCGTCCGAGCTCGAACTCCTCAAACAACTCATCTCCGCCGCATGGCGCCGCAACCGCATCTCAGAACTCATTCAACTCCGCATCGATCAAGCCATCGATACCGTCTTGGCCAAACCAGCACCCCTGCCAGAACAGAACACCGGTGCGCAAGTGACCCTCCGCGCATTCGAACACCTCGAATACCAGAAACCCTCCTTCGCAAGGCAGGAATCCCACGAACTCCGCCTCGCCTCCCTCTTCCAGCGCATCCTCGGCCGCCTTCAATCCATCCGTGACAAAAAACTCAGGAACGAAACCAAATTCGCCCGAGACCGCTTAGCCTTCGCTGCCTAAACCAGCGTCCAACATCCACCCTCAACCCACCGCCCGGGACAGTCCAAAACAACGCCGGGCCAGCTCTTTGACATCCAGCCAGATCGATATAAAACAACCTGAGCCCGTCGTTTGCCCAATCGCGGCCCATCCATTTTGCGGATGGGCCGCCAGGCACCGCCTACGCAATCGGGCGAGTCAATACATCAACAGGCAAAGTCGAATATCTGGGATTGCCTGTCCTCATCGACGCAAGAGAAAAAGTCCTCGAAGAGAAGGCGATCCTCAGCGTCAACGACCTCGGCCCCTTGGGCAAAACCTGGAGCCAGAACACAGTCTCCTT
>CAZZGS010000044.1:3245-14206 GCA_964653845.1 uncultured Bryobacter sp. | reverse complement strand
GCTATAGCGTCCAAAAATAGAGGTCTTCTGCGTCGGGTTGTAGTTGATCTTGTAGTCCGAGTTGTCGCGGTTAAAGAGGTAGTTGCCCACGGCCAGATAGTTTGAAGGAAATACCGGCTGGTTCGCGGTAGGAATCAAGCTGGTCATCGTCACCGAAGCTGGATCAAAGCGGCTGCTCGGAATTCGGTTGTTCGGGAAGATCGTCCTGCCCATTCCATTGGCTGCCCCAGTGCCGGGGTCAAAAATGTTCGTGCCCGTCGCCGAGAAGTCACCCTGCCGCAGATTCGCATCGGGCACCGATCGGAAGGCCGAAGCAAAGCGACGGCGAGTCGTACGTTCCCAGTCTGCAAAGAAGAAGAGCTTGTTCTTCACAATCGGTCCGCCGATGGTGCCGCCAAATTGATTCAACAGATTCTTCGGCAACCGGTTGCCGGTAAAAAAGAAGTTGCGAGCCTGGATCTTGCTGTTGGTGTGATACCAGTGGCCCGAACCATGAAACTCATTTGTGCCCGATTTGATCGACACGTTGATTGCCGCTCCACCAGCCATGCCCTGCTCCGCATCGAATGAGTTCGATACCAGGCTCACCGTTTCAATGGCTTCCGCAGGAGGCACGTAAGCGATAATGTGCGGCAACCAGGGGTAGCTTACAGTCGCACCATCGATGCGCGTGTTGTTGTTCGAATACGAGGCCCCATTCACGTTCGATCCAAGTGCCCGCTGCGGGTTGCCTGCGTCGGAGTGCAACTCGGCTGGAGGCGAGAAGCCCGGCAGCAGTTTATATAAATTCTGAAAGTTACGTCCCTGCGATCCACCAAAAGGCAGATTCACCACTTGGGACTTGGTGATTTGATTGTTGACGTCGGCACGATCGGTCTGCAGCGCCAGCGCCGAGGCATTAATCGAGATGCTTTCCGCCACCGCCGCCACTTGAAGCTTCACTTCAAGGCGCTTGATCGTATTGATATCTACCCGGAGGCCCTCTTGCTTTACAGTGCTGAAATTCGCCGACGTAATCGTCACCCGGTAATTTCCGCCCTGCAAATCATTGAATTGGAACGCACCGCGTTCATCACTGGTCGCTTGGCGTGCAACGCCGGTCGCCATATTGACGACCTCAATTTTCGAATTCGGTACCGGTGCGCCAGAGGCATCCTCAATGGCACCCGTCAAGGATCCATAAAGCACCTGTGCATAGCTACTGAAAGCACTGAGCAAAATCAGCGCCAGGGAACAAAGCAAACTACTCGGTTTTAGCAACATATGACAGATAAAGATGCCGCCAGGGATGACTTTTGTTGGCCGTCCTGATATTTTTTATATCTTGCAGTCACCTTTTTCTACAGATTCGCCTCCCGCCACCGACTCATTCGTCCAGAATTTCCTTCGGGAACCGGGCGAATCTTCCTTTGGTGACCTCTTCGATCAGGTCTACCCGCGCCTCTATCGATACTTCGCCGTGCGTGGTTTTGTCGGCGATTCCGCCGCCGAACTTTCCCACGACGTCCTGCTCTCGGTATTCCGTAATTCCTCCTCTCTCCGCGACCACTCCAAATTTTACGGCTGGCTCTTCCAGATAGCCCGCAACGCACTGCTCCAGCACCGTCGTAAGAACCATCGCCTCGACTTTTCCCCCAATCAACTCGATCCCGCCGCCTTTTTTACCCCTCCACCCTGCGAGTCAATCTTTTACGACTGGATCCAGTGCCTCCCGGAGGATGAGCGCGAAATCTGCGTCCTACGATACGTAGATGACCTCGACTATCAATCGATCTCTGATTCTGTAGGGATTCCTATGGGCACCGTGAAGTGGAAGCTGCATCAGGCCAAGAGCAAGATCGCGAACCTCCTCAATGCAGAGGTCGGGGTGCGCAGATGAACAACCCTCTCCTCAATGACACTGAACTGAGGGCCGCCGCCCGCTTTTACCTTGATCGACTGGAACTAAATCCAGAAGATCTCTCCTCAGCCCGCGCCCGCGTTTTGAAAGCCGCACGCTGCCTTGATCGAGCCTCCCGCGTTCATTCTCTGCTCGCGCTGCTTTGCGGTGAAAATACTGCCAGAACAGCAATCCAGGCCTCGGCGCGCCGCCACAAAGTTCAGCTTCACCAGGATCTGCCGGCACTTGGCTGGAAGCCTCTGCTCCGAGACCTCTCCCACATCGCAACTGAACTATGCGGCAAGCCTGCCGGTCAACTCATTTGGGAAATTGGGCAGTAATGCAAACTTGGGCCCTTGCCGGTATGATCCTCACCCAGACGATTTGGGCCTTGCTCTATCTCGCTGGCCTGCCGGAAATCATGGAGCGAACCTGGGCTCAGTTTTCAGCTCAGGCCGCCTATGCGCTTGCATTCTATCTATTCGGCACGGCAGCCGCAGAATACCCGAGCCAATCCTGGATGGGGCGAGCCTTTCGTGCTTTGCAATGGAGTTGCGCCGCTGCTTGCCTTCGCCACCTCATCGAGAATCCGCTCCTCAATCTGATTTGGCCCAACTTTACCCGAGGCTCACTCTGCGGTCTCTTCCGCCAACTGCTCCTGCTAGTCATCATCGGCGGCCTGCTCTACGGCGTGGTCGCGATCTACCTCACGATCCACCGCCTCGGTCTTGGCTTCCGCCCCCGTCTCCGCGATTGGTTGGGCGTTAGCCTCGCGCTGATCCTCTGCATCGTAATTGTCATGCGCCGGGATCAACTCAGCGAATCAACCTCGGCCTTTGTGCTTGCCTACCGGCTTCAAGTCATCAATCTCGTGATCCTGCTCAGTGCCGCCGCGATGAGTTGCCTCTTGCAGGGTATGGCTTCTCAAATGGGTGGCTGTACACTCACCAACAGCTTTCGTTTCCTCGCTGGCCACGCCTTGCTCCGCGCAGGGCTTGTGGCGCTTAGCCTCTTTCCGTCAATTACCGCTCTGCCTTATTTCAGCCCGGTCCATGCCTTCGTATTCCAGATGGCACCCTGGCTCTTCGCCCTTGCCGCCACATCTCGCGCCCAGCTATCACAAATAGAAAAGGCTCAAGCACGGCATACTACTGTCCCTCGCCGGAATTTGGTTGAAGAACTTATTACGCCCTTGTAATCCGTCTGCTTACAGTTATACTTTCAGCATCAAACTGTTTCCTTTCCTATAACTGGAGCAACTCATGGTAAACCCAAATCGCGAACGAGAAATCTACTCTAAGCTCTCTAGCGCCAGCCCCGCCGAATTGCGAAGCTATCTGGCTGCTCCACCCAATGAAGATCTTCCGGTCCTGCGTGCTATTTTTGGCGACAACCAGCTTCAACAAGTACTCCAAGAGTCCCGCAGTGCCAGTGCTCGCGCACTCTTCTCTTCTCGCGGAAATGTCGTACTTCTTCATGGAATCATGGGTGGCGAACTCTCCACCAAAGGTTTCCTCTTCCCGCATCTACTCTGGCTCAACCCATTGCGCCTCATTGCTGGAGAATTCTTGCAGCTTGGCGTGGATCCTCAAACAGGCCTCTCTCGCAACGCCATCATTCCGACAGGCTTGGTCCCCTACTTCTACACCCTGGCTAAACTGCGCTTGTCAATTAATTGGGACGTCGAGGTGCTTCCCTTTGACTGGCGACTCGATATCCGAACCTCAGCCCATGCCTTGGCCCAGGCAATCTATCGCCGCTTTGGTGCAAGCTCTCCAGTCCATCTTGTAGCTCACTCTATGGGTGGTCTTGTCGCCCGTCAGTTCATCAGGCTCTACCCGGATCGTTGGAGCAAGGGCGGACGCCTGATCATGTTAGGCACTCCCAATCGAGGTTCCTTCGCTGCCCCCCGTGCCCTATTTGGAGACAACGATATCTTGGAATTGGTCTCTAAGCTCTCCAGCCTTGCCCACAACAAGTCTGATCTCCTGCGCGTGGTTCAAACCTTTAGCGGCCTGGTTCAGATGATGCCCTCCCTCGCCGTCAATCCAGCCTTTGCCAACCTATATCAGCTCTCCACCTACCCGCAATCCGGACTCCAGCAATCTCTTCTCGAAGATGCCAAAAGTTTCCATTTGGAACTGTCGAAAGTTGCTCAGCCAGAACGCCTGGTTTACATAGCGGGATCAAACCAATCGACAATTGATGGCATTGCTGATTCCAATCGGCTAGGCGAAGATGCCGGTTACACCAGATCCGTCAAGGGGGATGGCACCGTCCCGCACTCGTTGGGCTTACTGCCAGGTGTCAAAACTTACTACATTGAAGAGTCTCACCAAAACCTCCTCACCAACAGCGCCGCAATTGATGCGACGCTCAGCCTTCTGGAATCGGGCTCCTGTCAACTAACCCAATCGCCGATCCTTTCGCGCTCCGGTCTTCCTTTCAATGATGCAGCGCGCATGGCAAAAGCTCTGGAGCGTGTTGAACTGCTTTCGAGCTCCCTTCGTTCTGTCGGTCTCCGCTCTCTCGAATCCACGGTTTCCGCCGAAGAGCAAGAGCTCATTCGAATCATCATCTCCGGTGGCCGCGAACTAACCAGAAAGACAGATTCCGCATCCAGCACCGATGGGCCAATTGCTACGCCCATCGACCTCATCACCGTTGCCATCAACTTCGCAGCTCAGGACATCAAGGATTTTCCCGGCAGCGAGCGCAAATTCAATCCGCCCCCCGATGTCATTGCCTCTGGATACTATCCAACCCTAAGACTCCTTGGCTCGACGGGCGCTTTGGACCAGTCCGTATCTGGCGATGAGGGCGACCCGCTTTTTGAAGACCTTCGAGCCCGCGGAATTCTGCCCAGCGGTCTCGGTCAAGTCTTCTTCTACCCCGATTCTCGCCAAGTCGGCAAGTTGACCATTGCTCTCGTCTCAATGGCCGATGCAGATTCCTTTGGCATCTCCGAGCTGATCCTCTATTCACGGCAACTCATCTGGGCCTGTGGCCGTGCAGGCCGTCTCCACGTGGCAACCGCCTTGACAGGCGCGGGGCGTTCTAATCTCTCTGCCTCAGATGCAGCCTATGCTTGGCTCACTGGCATCGCACGTGCTCTCCGGCTCCTTCCAGCCCACCAGCAACCTAAAGCGATTACCTTCATCGTCAAGCCCGAAGCCCCCTCTAGATCTCCCTCGGACCCTCCGCTCAGCTTGATCCCCTATGCATTGCGCAGTCACTCACGCGACATCGGCCGGCAGTTCAATATTAAATTCCAACTGGATCCAATAATCGAGTATTCAAGCAAGCTGCAAACCCGCAGCTACTCGGCTCAACAACCGGAGCCAACTCGCCTCACCATCGAATTGAAAGATGAAACAGCTCGATTTACGTTACAGGGCGAAGGTGCCACCAACGCCGTACGCGAATATCGCATCAAAGCCTCTCGCTACTCCGAGCTAAATCGCCGGCTCCTCGAAGAGAGCGACCCGCACCGCAAGCGCCGCCTCGGACAAATACTCTGGGACTATCTGATTCCTCGCGACATCCGCAACAAGATAGGCGGCGATAATCCGCTGGTTTTTGCTCTTAACAACGAAGCCTCTCGCATTTACTGGGAACTCGCAAGCCCGCTTACAGTTCTCGAGGACGGCCTTGCTGAGTCTTCGCGGCACATCGGTCTGCTACGAGGTTTCTCACGTCAATTGAATTCAACCGTGGCACCTGTTTCCGGTGCTTTCAATAGCAATAGCGACATCCGGATCTTGATCGTTGCCGATCCGTCGCTCGAGAATCCGCTTCCAGGTGCTGCTGCTGAAGGTTTGGCTCTCCACCAGTTCTTTCAACAATTGGCAAGCGAAACTACCGGCTTTCCGCGCGTCGAAGTGACCTTGTTGTCTGGTGCTCAGGCCAACCTGATCGATGTATTGATGGAGATCAACAGCCAGCCTCCTTATGACATATTTCATTACGCTGGTCATTGCGCCTTCAACCCCGAAGATCCTACCCGCAGCGGCTTCTTGTTCTCTAATGGCGATGTTCTTTCTGCCTTGGATCTGGATCGCATTGATCGTGTGCCACGCTTCGTCTTTGCCAATGCCTGCGAATCCGGTCTTCTTCCAAGCCGCATGGATAAATCGTCCCCGGATATCACCCACAATTTTGCCGAAGCGTTTTTCAAGCAGGGGGTTCAGGGCTACGTCGCCACTGCCTGGCCTGTAGAGGACCGTCCTGCGCTTGATTTTGCCGTTGAGTTCTACAAACAACTCTTCAGTCTTGGTGCCGGTGGTGTCGCCATCCCGATCAGCCAAGCCTTGCTCACAGCCAGAAAATCCATCCAGCATTCTGCCTCATGGGCTGCCTATCAGCATTACGGAGATCCCAACTTCCGCATCATTCGGCAAGATACTCCTCAGCGAAAGTCCAGGGCTACGAAGTCTGCTCCTAAAAGAGCAAAGCGCTAGCGACTATCCTAAGTAGAAAAGGCTCAAGCGCGGCAAACCAGAGTCCTCAAGCAACCGCTGGTCGAAGAACTTCTTTTCGATCATCATTAACTCCGCCGCGCTCATCTTGCCCCGATAAGGCTTCAGTTGCGACTCCAGTTGCTTCCGCACCGCCAGAATCTGCTCATCGCTCTGCTTGCTCCGAGCGATCGCCACCATCTTGTCTTCAAGCGATGTCAGCCTTTGTTCTAGCTCCTCCAGCTTGTCCATCCAGATCAGGCTTTCTGCCGCGAGGGCCTCAAGCGTGGCTGCGATCTCCTCAAAGCCCGCGGCTAGCTTCAACGCATTGCCGCGCAAATACTTGTCCAACTCCGCGCCCTCAAACGGAGCATCCACGATCTTCTCTTCACGAGGAGTATCTATCCGCTTGGCCTCTTCCATCACTGCCTGCGAACAATAGGCAATTGAATTCACCTGACTTGTTTTCGACTTCTTCGCCCGCCATTTTTCAAACGCTTTATCAATGCCACGCAACACCGCCTGCAAAGGAATTCCAGAATCCTTCCAGGTCTCAAGCAGAGCCCAGTCCAGAGGCGAAAGCAGAAATAGACTCGTCCCTCTGGCTGCCTGAAAATGCTCTTCAATCTCGGTATAGTAGTTGAAATAGTTGAACGGCTCAGGCTGCTGCATTGCGTTCCCAAATGATCCTCACGCCTTCGAGTGTCAGGTCTTCATCCACCACCTTTAGATGCTTTGAACCGCTCACAATCAACTTCGCCTGCCCGCCAGTGCCAATGATCTTCGTATCGCTACCAAGTTCCTCAAGCAACCGCTCAAGAATTCCGTCAATCGCACTGATCGTCGAGTAGTAAAGCCCGCTCTGAATGCAATCCACAGTGTTCTTGCCAATCAATTGGCGTGGCTCCCGAAAGTCCACCAGCGGCAGTCGCGCGGCCTTCTCAAACAACCCGCTGATCGCAATCCCTATCCCTGGGCAAATGATTCCACCCAAAAAATCTCCACTCGCACTCACCACATCAAAATTGATCGCTGTCCCCAAATCCACCACCACACAAGGCCCGCCATATTTGTGAAATGCCGCCGCCGCGTTGGCAAGCCGGTCTGCACCCGCCTCGCGAGGATTATCAATCGCTACCTTCAGGCCCAGATCTACATCCACAGAGACAAAGAGCGCCTCGCAGCGAAAGTAGCGCTGCGCCATCTCGGCCAACTGCCGGTCGAGGGGCGGCACCACACTCGAAATCGCAACCCCGGTAATGATCCGTGCATCGAGTTCTCCCACCCGAAACAGGCTTCGTAAACTGATACCCCATTCATCTGCTGTCTGCTCGCGAATCGTCCGCAGCCGCCAACTCGAAATCAGCTTGGCCCCGTCAAACACACCCACCGTCACATTCGTATTGCCCGCATCAATTGCTAATAGCATCGTTAGTCCAGAGCCCGCACGCTACCGGCATAAACCGTCTCGTGCGTCCCGTCTTCCTTCCGGATTCGCAGGAATCCATTCTCGTCCAGTCCATCCGTCACACCCTCAAGCATAGGCCCATCAAGGTCTACTCTCACCCTGCGCCCACTCACATAACTCGACATTTGGGAAAAAAGCCGCAACCGGTCCACCCGTGCAATCGCCGCCATCTCCACCACCGGCCCGCACAAAAGAGTCAAAACATCTTGAGGTGAAAATGTTTTACCCGTGATCAGCCGTAGTGAAGTCGCCGGTGTCCGCAATCCATCGGGAAACGCCATCTGGTTAAGATTCACACCAATCCCCGCCAGCACGCGTCCTTGCTCCAGTCGCGACAGAATCCCGCACAATTTCCGTCCACGCCAAAGAACATCATTGGGCCACCGCACATCGAGGCCCTCTCCAACGATCGGAGCTAATACTTCAACCACCGCAACACCCAATCCAAGTGTGATAGCCGTCGCATCTTCCACATCCAGAATGAAGGTGCAATAGAGTCCGTCCCCAGCCTCGCTCAGCCACTCACGGCCCTGCCGTCCTTGCCCCGCAGTCTGCCTAAGCGCTGCAACAACAGTCCCGCTTTCGACCCCTTCAGCCGCTAGCCGCGAAGCTTCTGTCATTGTCGAATCGAGCGACTCATGCCAGATCATAAGAGTTCAAGGCGAAAGTTGAGGTCCTTCGACACGGCTGAATGCGTAATCGCCCCGCTCGAGACAAAGTCCGCGCCAGCTTCGGCATAAGCGCGAACCGTATTGAGCGTCACCCCACCTGAGATCTCACAGCTAGCTCGCCCGGCAATATAGTCGATCCACTCACGAGCCTCTGCGGGCGTCAGGTTATCGAGCAACAGACTAGTCGCCCCGCTTGCCAGGGCTTCATCCAGTTCAGTCCGTGTGCGCACTTCAATTTCGACAGGGATGCCATGGGGCAGGGAAGCCTCAAGCGCCTGTCTCACACCGCCAGCCGCTGCGATGTGATTGTTCTTGATCAGCACTGCATCAAACAAACCCATCCGGTGATTGGTCACCCCACCTGCCGCGGCCGCCAGCTTCTCAAGCCGCCGCAGTCCTGGTGTCGTCTTGCGGGTATCGAGCACCTTGCACTTGGTATGTGCCACTTCAGCCGCAAAGCGCGAAGCCAGAGTCGCGACGCCACTCAGCCGCTGCATGAAATTCAGGGCAGTACGCTCACACTCAAGCAGAGTCCACGCCAGTCCCTCCACCTCGGCGATCATCTCGCCGTCATGACATCGGTGCCCGGAGCTTACCTTCAACTCCAGCTTGTCCACCCCACCACGGCACACAAAAATCAAGGGTAGTAACTCAATACCAGCCAGCACCATTTCGTCCCGGGCATAGAACTTCCCGCGAGCCATCCGGCCTTCTTTGACAGTGAGCTTGGTTGTGATGTCACCCGAGCCGATATCTTCTCCAAGCGCCCGTTCCACCGCATCGTAAATCTCCGGATGCTGCCAGCTAGAGTCCACCAAGAGCCTCCCTGTTCTTCTCCAGCTGCACTTCATACTCGCCGAGCTTCACACGCATCCCTTCGATGATGTGTGCTGGAGCCTTGCCCGTAAACTTCTCATCGCCCAACTGCCGCTGCGTGTTGGCGATCACCTTCTCAAGCTGCTCGATGTCCTTCTCAAGGCGCTTCCGCAAAGCATCGGCCTGTCCAGCCGGAGCCTGCAACACCAATTGGATCCCCTTCACTTCAGTCGATGGCTCAAAGCTCAACTTCACGCCAGCAAGCCTTCGGAAGACTTCTGCCTGTGCCGAGATCACTTCAAACTCTTTGCCTTGGCCACGCAGAATGCCTTCGATCTCCTGCTTCGGATCCATTTGCTTCGCAGCCTTCTCGTTGCGGGCGCGGCGAATCTCTTCCTGCAGAATTGACATCTCACGTTCTGCTTCGGCATCGTCGAGCGACACCTCATAAACCGGGTAATCGGTAATCGATACACTCACAGGCATACCTTCAGTCCGCAAGCGCTGCCACAATTCTTCCGTCAGGAAGGGCATCGCAGGATGCAACAAGCGCAAAGCCTTCTCGTAGGTGCCAAGCAGGTTCGCCCAGATCGAGGTGCGATTCTCTTCATCGTTAAATCGCAACTTGATCATCTCGATGTACCAGTCGCAGAAATCGTCCCAGAAGAAGTGCCACATTGTCTGCGCGGCCTCGTGATAACGATTCGCCTCAAGCGCTTCGTTGCAGGCCTTGGCTGCGGCATTCAGTCGAGACTGAATCCAGCGCTCCTCAAGAAACTGCGCCTTCCATGTCGTCGGCACATGAGGGGTAATCTCGGCCCGCTCCATGTTCATAAACAGGAAGCGAGATGCATTCCAGATCTTGTTAGCAAAGCCGCGCGAACTCGGCAGCTTGTCTTCGGTCCAGAGAATATCTGATCCCGGTGTGCAAGCCGTTAGCAAAGCCATACGCACGGCATCCGTTCCGTACTTCGCCGTAATCTCGAGCGGATCAACCGTGTTGCCGCGCGTCTTCGACATCTTCTTGCCCTGCGCGTCGCGCACGATTCCGTGGATGTGCACCTGTTTGAACGGCACCTCCCCCATGAACTCAATACCCAGCATCATCATGCGAGCACACCAGAAGAACAGAATCTCGTAGCCCATGATCATGAGCGTCGTCGGATAGTAAACCTTCAGGTCTTCGGTCTGATCGGGCCAGCCGAGAGTCGAGAAGGGCCACAGTCCAGAGCTGAACCAGGTATCCAGAACATCCTTGTCCTGCACCAGTTGATCGCTGCCACAGTGCACGCACTGCGTCGGCGTTTCACGTGCCACCGTCGCCTCACCACAAGCAGGGCAATGCCAGGCTGGGATGCGATGACCCCACCACAACTGCCGGCTCACACACCAGTCACGGATATTCCGCATCCAGTGGAAGAACACCGTCCGGCTCTGTTCTGGTTCGATCGTCGTGCGGCCTTCTTCAACTGCCGCAATCGCCTTCTCGGCCAGCGGCTTCATGTTCACAAACCACTGCTTCGAAACCAACGGCTCAACCACCGTCTGGCAGCGCTCGCACTTGCCCAAGCTCAACTTGTGCGGCTCGATCTTCTCAAGCAGCCCGAGCGCCTTCAAATCTTCAACAATCTTCTTGCGCGCCTCGAAGCGATCTAGGCCGGCATAGCTGC
>CAZZGS010000044.1:0-3235 GCA_964653845.1 uncultured Bryobacter sp. | reverse complement strand
CCCGGCTTCAAAGTCATTCGGGTCATGCGCGGGAGTCACTTTTACCACACCGGTCCCAAATTTCGGATCGGCCATGTCGTCCAGAATAATCGGAATCTCGCGGTCGCTAAGAGGCAGCTTCACCGTCTTGCCGTGCAGATGCAGATAGCGCTCATCTACTGCGTTGATCGCAACACCGGTATCACCGAGCATCGTCTCAGGGCGAGTGGTCGCCACAACGAGAAACTCGTCTGTGCCAGCCACCGGGTATTTGATATGCCACAGGCTGCCATCGGTTTCATCATGTTTGACTTCAAGATCCGACAGCGCCGTGCCGCACCGTGGGCACCAGTTCACCATCCGCTCGCCACGATATACAAGCCCGCGTTCGTGCAACCCACAGAACACTTCGCGTACAGCACGCGAAAGGCCCGGGTCGAGAGTAAAGCGTTCGCGAGTCCAGTCGCAGCTCACCCCAACCGTCTTCATCTGGCGCACGATCGCGCCCCCAGACTCGGCCTTCCACTTCCACACCCGCTCTTCAAAAAGATCACGGCCCAGGTCGTGTTTGGTCAGGCCTTCTTTGGCCATCTGCCGCTCTACAACCATTTGCGTGGCAATACCAGCGTGGTCCGTTCCTGGCAGCCAAAGCGTATTGAAGCCGCTCATGCGCTTCCAGCGCACCACCATGTCGATCATGGTGTGCTCTAGCATATGCCCCATGTGCAGGTTACCCGTCACATTTGGCGGCGGAATACAGAGGCTGAAAGGCTTCTTCCTGCTCGTCGCATCGGCCGCATAAAGACGCGACTCCACCCACCACTCAGCCCAACGCGTTTCAAAGCGCTGGGGCTCATATACTTTTTCGAATTCCATGGAAACCTTTAGTTTAGTACTCTTGAAGTAGCACTGAGATCGATTTGGGTAGGTAGACCCTTTCTTGGAGAGAGGAGACACACATGGCCGCAAATCGAGGAGACAGTTCACGCTTCCACCGCCTGCGCAAGCAGTTCGTTCGCCGTCGCGAAGCAATGCGCGTTCTACGCGCTCAGCTAATGGCAGCCGCAGTTGCTAAGCAAGCCAAAGCGTAGCTTCGAGTAGACTCGGAAGATCTGTAGGGCGTTCCACGCGAATCGCTGTGAACCCTGCGGATGTGGCGCTGGCCAGTCCAGCCTCCGAGTCCTCAAACACTAATGGCCGTTTCACCCCGAGCCTTTCTGCTGCAAGCAGATACGGCTCAGGGTGCGGCTTCAGATTCTTTACCTCATCTCCAAACACCGAAGCAACAAATCGATGCTTCACCGAGAGTGCCTCCAGCACCGGCTCCACCTCGATCCGATAACTCGATGTCACCAGCCCCATCGGTAACTGGTCAAACCCCAACAAAAAGTCTCGAACCAAATCCGTCATCGGCGGAGCTGCCAACATTCGGTCCCTCAGCAATTCCTTCTTGCGCGGGTACTGCGCATAGAGCGCATCAAAGTCCACTCCTACCTCACTGGCGAGTTGCTGGATCATCGCCCGGTCAGAAACACCGATGCAGTTGCGGGCATATTCATCCCAAGTCAACTCAATGCCAAAAGGCGTGAGCACCTCTTGCCAGCACTCATAATGGATGGGCTCGCTGTCCACCAGCGTGCCATCAAAGTCAAAAAGAATCGCGTCGTACTTCACTACTCTGATCTGAGCACAGTCATCGGGTCTGCCTTCATGGCACCAAGCGAAGGAACCAGTTATGCCACTAAATCCGCAAAGCCCAGACTAAGAATCATTCCTGCCTCACGCCATACCAAGGCCACAATATCGCCACTTTGGGCTCCTATGTCGACCCTTAGCCCAAACTCAGACAGCCGCTGAGACACCAGATATGCGAGAACTCCGTAGAGCCCGGCCGCAGCCAGTACCAATGCCAGCCCAGAGATCGCCAAGAGCAACTGCGGACGAAATCGCGGCGCAGCAACACTTTCTTCAAGCATGGATTCGATCGTGATCGAGTTGACGGCGATGTCGGGGTTCCGACGCGCTGCGATCTCTCGAACCAAGCTTGCCAAGGGGCGTGGATCGCCTTTGGCCCTCACAGCCACCTGAAGCTCATTCGCATAAAACGGATGCTGGTGATAAGGTATGTACAGCTCGGACTGATTGGCCCCGCTCGGGCCGACATTGGGGAAGCTCCGCTCGGCAAGTGTCTCGTTCATGATAGCGACAAAGGGCTTGTCGTAGAGGTCTAACCCATTGAAGTCCCGCCCTTATTTATCGGGATGCGCACCGTCGCAAAGAAGCCAGGCGAGATTACCCGAAACCCCGCATCGGGAAGTTGATTCAAGTCTTTTGGCTTCGGCTGGCCTTCAATCAGATAGCCGCCATTGGAGTTGTACTTGCCCGTCGGCATACCCATGATGGCGCTGGCTGAATCAACCTGCGGAGATTGCCTCAGCTCCCTCAAGATCTCGCTAAAGCTCATCGTCGCCGCCACATGCCGAGTCCAAGAATCAGAACGCAGGAAGTCGCAAAGGCGGGTGAGCGCCTGAACATGGCTACTGAAGCCTGAGAGAGTTCAGCATGTTGTCGAAATCGCCCTGCGCGTTCTGCATTTCGCGCTCTGGAGCAATGAACACGATGTAGAGCATACCGCCGCGGTGCTCAATCGTTACAACCGTATCGATTTCATTTCCGCCATCGAGAGGTGACTTCGAAACCAGACGAGTCACGTAGACGTTTCGACCGTTCACCTGATTCTGGTTGATCTGTGGCTGAACATTGCCCATGCTTGGATTCTGTTGGATCATCTGCGCAATCAGTTTCTGGGTATCGTTCTTAAAGTCGAACCTGCCGTCATCGTCTTCGTACTTGGCGACTATCACGCCGAATCCAATCTGTACTGCGCCATTTGCTTCCTGCTTGATGCCTTCTCTCGGAGCAATTGTGACTGTAGGACCTCTGGCTTCTCCTAAGCCGAGCCAGGCGGATGGATAGTTGATCGTGAAATCGGCTCCGGCCCAAGTTCGGCTGCCGTCGGAATTCTGGGGTGGCTGACTGGGCGCCTCGCCTGGTGCGGCGGCCTTCTTCCTGGGTGTGGGAAGGTTCCTGGCAAGCTGCTGCATCTTCTGGAATTTGCCCGTGTCGGCGTTGAACTCCCGCTGTGGCAGCAACGTCACTTCTTCACTCACATATTTGACCCGGTTGCCGGGGTTGGGGTGCGAGGCGAAGAAGTCGCTTCCGCCTGACTTGCCGCCTGACTTGGCTTCGAGGGTTT
>CAZZGS010000043.1:0-14271 GCA_964653845.1 uncultured Bryobacter sp. | reverse complement strand
AGCGAAGTTGGGCTGGGAAGTCGCTTTTCTTTTTCGATCCCTCTCAAGGCAGCCAATGAGAACGATGCGATGTTGGAGCCGGTAGCCCCAACAGAACCGACCTCGCTTCAAAAGCTTCAAATTCTTCTTGCCGAGGATAACCGCGTAAACCAGGTTGTCGTCACAAAGCTGCTGGAGCGTCAAGGGCACTGCGTCACTCTCGCTGTCGATGGTGCGCTGGCTGTCGAGGCGATGCAGCGGCAAAACTTCGATCTGATTCTGATGGATGTACACATGCCGGTGCTGGACGGCATTCGTGCCACGGAGAAGATCCGTGAGATTGAACTCGAAAGTGGAAAGCGAATTCCCATCGTTGCCTTGTCCGCTGGAGTACTTGCCGAAGAGCGCAAGCGCTGCTTCGATGCTGGAATGAATGCCTTCCTTGGCAAACCAGTACGGGAGACGGAACTCCTCGAGATGCTCGCCCGCTTCTCGCCCCAGTAGCTATTGCTCGCCAAGCACCAGCTTGGAGTCTGAAGTGAACTTGCGAAACTTGTCGTATCGAATTTCGATCCCCACTCGCAACAACTTTCCCAGCACGCGGGCATCGGACCTGATATCGATTTCTTTTGGCAACCAGACTTCATTGTTAACCAAGGTCTGATCGAGGCGGACCTTGGTTCCGGGCTGCAAGCGGATGAGGAACCAACCGACGGAGATTGTGTCATGGGTATTTAGCTCGAACCGGGTCAATTCATAGGTATCGTGGTCGATCCAAACAACGCCCGACACTTTTCTCAATTGTTCAGCACGGCGGCCTTTACCAACGAAACCAGGCTTGGGGTCTCCGCGAACGCCCCAACATTTCCTACCCGCGATTTCTTTTTCTCCCACCATTGCGAAGTTGAACGCTTCCAATACTTCTCTTCGAGCCTCGATTTCTTCACGTTTATCCTTGTCGGTCTCACCACGCCGCTTGGCTCGTTCTTTTGGACTTTCACTTTTTATCCTGGCGATTTCTTTGTCCACTCGCTTCCGCTCGGAGGCCTCTTCTTTTGCGCTGAGGGCTTTCCCTTTCTTCATTAGAAGTCTTTCAATCTCTGTGCCGTCGATCCGGAAAACTTCGTGCACGTCCTGGATATCTTCCTTCAACTTGCCATCTTTATCGAAGACCTTTTTGTTGGTATTTCGCTCGTACATGTAGGTGTCGAGAATGGCTAAATTGCGCGCATCCCGGTCCATGGTACGCTTCAGGATCTCCATCGGGTCTTGTGCCAGCAGGCATCCCGCAACTAACAGTAGAGTGAACTTCATATTTATATCTAGCGAATATGACGATAAATCCAGCCCAAACGTTCCGCTGGATATCCGAGGCTATAAGCAGTCTGGATGATGAACCAGACATAAACAGTTCGCCTGAGCCCGGCTTTGCTCCACCGGCGGTTAGAAACAAAGATTGGTTCCTCAAGCAAAGCCATTCGACCTCCCCATCCGAAGAGTCGACGGCCAAACTCATAGTCTTCCATGATAGGGAAAGGCTTGAATCCACCCATCTCATGAAAGACCTCGCGACGAACAAAAATACCGGCATCGCCATAGAAAATTCCCAGATAGCGACGCCAATGGTAGATCTTGTAGAAGCTTCGAGCGATCCAGTCGTCTCCATCGAAGTAGACGTCGAAGATGCCGCCTTTCTTACTGGGGTTCTCCAAACTCTTCACCAGTATTTGGAGTGCACCCGGATTCAGCCTGACATCGGAATGAAGGAAGAGGAGTACATCTCCGGTGGCAAGTTCCGCGCCCAGGTTCATCTGAGGCCCTCGTCCAGGAGCACTGATAACGACTCTGGCTCCCGAGGCTTTCGCAATGTCTCGCGTGTCATCGTATGAGCCACCGTCGGAGACAATCACCTCATAGGCACCGAGAGCCTGTGCCATAGCAAGAAAAGAAGCAATAGTTGTGGCTTCATTCAGCACGGGAACGATGATGGAAACACGCATTGGCTCGAGTTGCGCTAAGAACGCAATGCGACGTTTTCGCCGCGCCCGGCAAGGGCTCTGACGCTTGGCCCACCGCACAGGCCCACCCCGACATTTTGGAGCGCATGTAGCAGGTTATAGAAGACTTGATAGATCATTTGTTCATTCACCGCAACCCGGCCAGGCAGCTTGAATCGAGCTGAAATCTCTTTGGCAATATGCATCCGCAGCCCGTTGGGCATCAGGTTGCCCCGGCGATCACGGATGTTCGAGATTGCAATCGGTGTCTGCAAGACATTACCGCTAGCCCCATCCACGTAGAACTGGCAACGCGAAAACCATCCAAGGTTGCCTGGGTCTGCGGCGTCAAATAAAAGTAAGGGAGACTGCCGTTCCTGCGCAGTCACTTCGACAATCCAGGCCCGCCCGGTTTCCTCGATCTTGAGATCAAACCCAGCCTGACTGGCAATGCCGCCCAAGGCCTCTGTCTCCAATTCAAGGAGGATGTACTTCTCGCCTGCTGCCTGCAAAACCTGCATTTATACTTTTATCTTACTATCGGAAGTGTTGAAATCTCCAAAACCACTTTTCTTGTTTGATATTGATGGCACCCTTTTATCGAAGGCCGGCCCCCATCATCGCCATGCGCTCGAATATGCGGCGGGTCTTGCCGCAGGCAAGCCGGTTAGCACCGACGGTGTCCCGCTTGCTGGAATGCTCGATCGCGACATCCTGCGTTTGATGCTCAGTCAGGCTGGCGTTTCAGACAAACGCATCGCCCAATGGATGCCTTCCATCGTGGTCGAGGCCCAGCGTCACTATCCCAAAATCTGCCCTGACCTTCGCCACCGGGTCTGCCCCGGCATGAGAGCTTTCCTTAGCAAATTGCGACGCCGCGATATCGCCGCCGGACTGGTCACTGGAAATCTCTCCCGCATCGGCTGGCACAAGATGCATCAGGCTGGGTTGCGCAGTTTCTTTCGCTTTGGTGCATTTGCCGAGATGGGGCGTACACGCACCGAACTCGCGGCCAAGGCAATCGATCAGGCTCGACGACTGAAACTTTGCTCGGTTGAGGCGAAAGTATTTCTTGTCGGCGATCACCTCAACGACATTCGCGCAGCCCGGGAAAATCAAATCTCAATTATCAGCGTCAGTACGGGCCCCATGTCGCGGCAGGAATTGTCTGCTTTCTCGCCAGATTTTCTACTAGACAACATTCGTGACCTCCCATTGGAGATAATAGAAACTTAAATGTTTGCTCTCCGAATCTTGCTCCTGGCAGCAATCCTATGGCTGCAATCCTGCGGTTTCATCTCATCAGAGGGATTGCCAGCTCCACCTAAAGCAATCTTTGGTGGAACTCTGATCGATGGAACCGGCAGGCCTCCCATCCCTGACGCCCTCGTCGTGGTTGAATTAGGCAAGATCGTGATCGCAACTTCATCAAATGGCCTGAAGATTCCCGAAAACGCTGTCAGGACAAATGCCAAGGGGCTTTACATCACACCCTCTCAAAGTGGTGCGAGGCTCGAGTACGGTGCCCCCGCCGACCTTTTTCTACTTTCCGGTAATCCCCTCGATAATCCTCTAATTCTCGGCAGTCCAATGCGCGTGATGAAAACAGGCGAATGGTTGGATGCCAACAAAAAATAGCCCTCCATTACCGCCTCCTCCTGAAGATGCGGCACAGTCCCTATCTGTTAAACGGGCCGAAGTAGAGTTCCATAATTTCGCTAGCCTTGGAGAGCCTGAAAGAGCCACTCGTGTTTACGCGGAAGAGAATCAGCGCCGCGGGGCAATTCTTGACGAAATGCTCGAGTTCATCGGCCCAATGAGTCCCTTCCTTGAAATTGGTTCCAATGCCGGCCACTCCAGCTACATGTTGTGCAACCAATACGGAGCATCTGGCTACGCCCTCGATATTTCAGAAGACTCTCTGCGATATGGAATCGTACTGCGGGATAAATGGAAGCTCGACAAGTCGCCCGTTCTTGTGGCAGGGGATGCTCTTCACCTTCCCTTCAAAGACAACTCTTTGCGCATGGTGGTTGCCTTTCAGATGCTCTCGCAATTCATGGACATCGAGAGCGTCTTTCTTGAAGTCAAGCGTGTGCTGGCTCCCGGCGGGATATTCCTCTTTGCCGAAGAACCCATGCGACGGCTTCTCACCGCACGCATTTATCGATGCCCCTACTACGACACGATGAAGCCATGGGAGCGTAAGCTATACGATTGGGGCTTGCTCGGTTTCCTGGTTAAGGATGTAATCGGTGCCCATCAGGAAGAGTCGTTCGGCATCCATCAAAATCACCGGATGTACTTGAGTGACTGGCATAGCCTTGTCAAAAAACACTTTGCCGAGCAACGCTACAAACTCTATGTCCCCGAGCGCGGTTGGGCTGAACGATGGGTGAGAAAGATTGCCATTCAGCTTGATCCGCACAAGTCGGAATGGCGAGCGGCTCGACTGATGGGTGGCACACTTGCCGCAATTTGTCGCAAGGCTGGTGAATCCCCTGCTTTTGACCCTTCTGCGTCTTTTGAAACTCTCTTCCGCTGCCCGGATTGTGGGGGCAATTTACAAAAGGGTGCAGACCAGGCGCTTCGTTGTGAATCCTGCGCCTACGAAGCAACGCTTAACGAAGGCGTTTACAACCTTCTACCTTCTCATGACAAACGCGAGTTGTATCCAGGGGATCGCGGCGACATTATCGACTTCTCTCTCCCCTCGCATGAAAAGCATCTTGGCCACGGCTGGCATGATCTAGAAGGCGTTTATGGCAACAAATACAGATGGGTGGGTGCGCGTGCCTCGGCATGGCTTGAAAACGTAAAGGGCGGCGAACAGCGCCTGCGTTTGCGTGGCTTCGCACCAGAAGCAATCTTTCGGGCGAGCCCACGGCCGATAGTCGAAGTCTTTGTGAACGGTCTTCCGCTCAAAGCCTGGCCGCTTGATCGCAATGGCCTCTTTGCACTTGAAGCCAATCTGCCCGATGCGCCTCGTTATGAGTTGGAGATCCGTGTCAGCCCGGTCTGGAGCGCTCCCAACGATGACCGCGAACTGAGCGTCAACTTCGGAATGCTGCGGCTCATCCCACCGGAATAAGCACGCAGGCGGCAACAACCAAAATCGTAGTATCCGAGACACTGATCAGGCGCCAGCCCTTTCGTTTTGGCAGCGTCAGCACCATCAGAAATCCGGTGATCGAACTCACCACGATCCAGACGCAGGTGATGTCCATCAGCACGCGCCATACCCAACCAGTGGCTGCCCCTTTGTGTAAGTCTGCCATCGCCTCCACCCAGCCTCTGCGCTCGCGATTAATCTCTCCTTTGCCTGAAGCCCTGTCGATGCGTATTTGCGCCCGCTGCCCAGGGCTAATCAGGGAGATCTCGATTTCCCGTTCTCTTACTTCGAAGCGCTCCACCCCAAGCCCGGTTTGCAGCCGGCCAAGTACCTGCGCCATAGAGCAGCTCTACTACCTCAAACTCGCCATTGTCCTTGAGCATCACTCTCGCCGGTGTCGCGCCGCACTCGATGACGCCGCAGAACAAGCCCAGTTTCCCCATGTAGTTACCATTGGGAGGTAGCGCTGGTCTTGTCATAGGTACTCAAAATCGACCGCAGTCTTTCTACTTCAGTAAGACAGGCTTCAAAGGCCACCGATCCCGCCCCATCCACCTGGAATTCAAGAGAAGTCCCCAAAACATTTTCTTTCCGGAAAGTTTCAATCTGCCTGGTTCCTGCCTGTCCAATTGCAGCTATGGCGCGAAGCAACCAGCTACGCCTCAGTATCTGTTGATTCGGTTTCATGCTTGTCTCTTCTGTCGACGAAGTTGCAGGCGGCGTCAGTTACGACTCCGCTGACTCTTTACTGGCTTTTTACACGGCGCTTGAATCGCTCGCGCAGGGCCAGCCAGCGACGCTTCCAAAAGCCACCCCGCGCCTTCTCCTTGGCCCATCGTGACTTCCACCACCGCACCACAGGAAATCTCTTCCAGACCCCGTAAGCCGCCTCCCTGAGGGCCGAGACCTTATCGAATACCCACCTGCACCAGCCAATCGTGAGTAGCGCCTCGCGTGTCAATTGAAAGATCCGCGCAACCAGCGCCGTGCCCATGATCTTGGCTGCAAAGATCGTGCTAATCCCCAAAAGCTTTTGGCCGCCAGCCATCCAATATAAAGCAAGCATTTTGAGCGGGAAAAGGAAGACCGAAGGCACCAGAAAGAGAGCGAGTGCTCCATAGGGTGGCAATCGGCGCACCCAGTTTTCAATGCTGTGCAGGACTGGTAATTTGCCAAGCCAGGCAAAGACGAAAGACAGCCGCCACTGGATTTCCTCGTAGGCGAGCACCACCGCCAGCAAAAGCAGTAAGATCCACCGGACTGCCCTTCGCAACCAGCGCTTCATTTATGATCGAGTGGCTTCGTCGAGTCGATCCCAAGCCAGCATAGAGCACCAATAAAGTAAGCAGTTGCCGAGATATAGACCGTGATCGTGAAATCGTTACCGGTCTGCTTCAGCACATAGCCAATTACCACCGGAGCCACACCACCAGCGAAATTGCCCATCATGTTCATACTGCCGGATAGCGTCCCGGCAAACTTACCGCCGACATCCATACAGGTATTCCAGGCTGGAGGCATTACCAGGTCGTTGCAGAAACTTGCCATTGCGATGACGCCAACGATAACCAGGGGCTCCCTTAACTGCATGGCGACGATCAGCAGGATTCCGGCCATTGTCATGCCGAATACTGCGACAATCTTGCGGGCCTTGCGGGCATCACCCAGCATCACAGCGAGCTTCGGCGTAATGAATCCGCTCACCAGGCAGCCGATGCCGCCGAGAAAGAGCGGCATGCCGCTGAGAACGGCTCCTCCTGCTTTCAGGTCGAAGTTTAGAGAGTCCTTCAAATAAGTCGGGAACCAGGTGATGTAGAAGTACCAGCCATAGCTCAACATGAAGTATTGAATCCAGAGCAGCCAAATGCTGCTGGATCCGGCAAACCGTCCCCAAGGCACACTGCCGTGGTCGTCTGCCATCTTGATGCTGTCGCCGATGATCTCAAGTTCGGCAGTGTTGACGCTCTTGTGATCCTTGGGATTATCGCGGTACCAGAAGTAAAAGATCGCAGACCATACTACGCCGAGACATCCAAATAGCTGAAAGGCGGTGCGCCAGTCGATCATCTGGAATAGAGCCGCCATGAGCAGCGGGGTAAACGCTCCGCCCCACCGGGCACTCATCCAGACGATGCCTTGCGCCCTGCTTTTTTCCGCCGGAGGGAGCCACGTCGAAAATGCCTTCGTAATGTTGGGGAAAGCTCCTGCTTCGCCGGCCCCAAAGAGAGCTCGCACAATCAGCAGGTAGGTATAACTCATGGCCCAGCCTGTGGCTGCCGTGAAAAAGCTCCACCACAACACAATGCGCGTTAAAACCTTCCGCGGACCCATCTTGTCACCCAGCCACCCACCCGGGATTTCAAACAAAGCGTAGGCCCAGGCGAAGCTGGCCAGCACCCACCCAAACTGGGTCGAATCCAGGCTTAGATCTTCCCGCATCTTCGGGCCGGCAAATGAAATCGAAACGCGGTCAATGTAGGTAATGATCGAAAGGACTACGGCGAAAACAATCACCCAGTGTCTGGTTTGGCTTGGCTTCATAAACTAGCCGAGACTATCACAGTCTTGTCGATAGCGGTCGGCTCTCCAGATCCTCGCCATTTATGTAAGAGCGCAAACCTCGCCAACCTGTTTCAGGCACCCCAAACAGGCTCTGCAAAAATCTATATTTGCCATAATGACAAACTTCATTTGCCTTCTTGCTCCTTACGGTTTATAAACAAGAGTAGTCCTCTCTCAATGTTTGAATCCACGATCATCCGCCGCGCCGGTCTGGCCCTTGGGCTATTGACGGCAAGTGTGTATGTAGTCGTTGCACTACTGGGTCCAAATGGCGTGCCTGCTTTGCTTAAGCAGCGCCAGGATCTTCAGGTTCTTGAAACCCAAAATGCGAACCTCGCCCGTGAGCGCGATGAGTTGCGCTACCGGGTGGGAGCGCTTGAGCGCGATTCCCAAACCCAGGAACTCGAAGTGCGTCGCCAGCTTGGCAAAGCCAAAAAGGGCGAGATCATCATCAAGGTCGATCCTCCCAAGCAGTAGGCGATTATGAAACGCCGCTCCTTCCTTGCTGCCGCTTCTATTCTCGGGGCTCAGCCTCGCCCGTCCATCCCTCTGCTGAATCACTTCTACGCGACGGTCGATTCCCAAACTTACGCCGCCATCGAGGCCAACCAGTTTTTGAAAGAAAGCTTTGCCCCTTCTGAGAAGCGGACCACCGTGCGCAACGACAGCACCTACTCAGGCCTCTATTTCTACGGCGATCAGACCTATTTTGAATTTTTCGAGGAAAACACGGGGGACCGCAAGCCAGGCGACGCCGGCCTAGCGTTGGGGCTCGAGAAATCCGACGGCTCCGAACTCTTACGGCTCAAGTGGCAAAATATCCGTCCCAGCGTCACCAGCATGTTGACGCGGCAACTCGACGGCCAGCCTGTTGACTGGTTCCAGACGACCAGCTTTGAGGAGACTCGCGCCAATTTTGCAGTCCAGGGGCTTCGGCTCTTTGCCATGCAATACGCACCAGACTTCATAAGGCGATGGAACCCAACCAGCCCGAACACGATCCTTCAGCATGATGTTCTCACTGCCTATTGCGTAAAGCTTGGCCTCGGCATGATTCGCGAGCGCACCCTTCTTCGCGATGTCGAAAGGATTACGATTGCGTGCCCTGAAGCAGTCATTCGCACTCGAACTGCGCAACTCGAAGCTGCAGGCTGGACGCTCAAGCAAGCCAAGGACTCGATTCTGGCTGTCGGGCCCAACGCCGCAACTCTCTTCCGCTTTGCCCCAACCATCGTCGGCGTCACCAGCATTGAGTTTTCGCTCAAGCGATCCTCCCCTCCCAAGAAGCACCAAATCGGAAGCACAACGCTGGAGATTCTGCCCAACAATCGGGCGCTTTGGCGTATCAAGGCTTGACTCGCCCCATCGGCCTGCGATATCAAGGGTCCGTGAAACTCTTGCTCTCGATTGCCCTCCTCAGCCTGGCCCTTTCGGCCGCTACCCCCGAAGAAAGCGTCCGCGCCGCTGAAAAGGCCTGGACTGAAGCCGTCATCAAACAGGACATCGCTGCCCTTGAGCGCATTTTCTCTCCAGACCTGATCTACGCCCACTCCACAGGCAACATCGAAACCCGCGATGAATACATTGCCCGCCTCAAGACCGGCAAGCAACGCTACGACACCATGACTTACGAGAAATCAAAGGTCACTATCCACGGTGCCTCCGCCGTAATGCATTCTGTGACCCGCTTTACCGGCAAGAATGACTCGGGCGCATTCAACGATCACCTCATGGTGATGCACTTCTGGGTCAAAAAAGGCAAGGCCTGGGTGCTGGTTGCACACCAGACCACGCGCATCCCATAGCTTTTAGACCTTGTCAGGCACCACATACGGCTTGCGGTAATTCCGCTTCAGCATCTTGTCGGCTTCGGTATCTCCGACAAACTTTTCTTTAGCTGAGTCGAAGGTGAGCTGTCTGCCGAGACGATACGAGATATTGCCCAGGTGCGCCAGACCGCTCGACAGATGCGCCGTCTCCACCGGTCCGTTCTGGTCACTCGTCTTGCGGCTATAGACGGCCTTGATGAAGTTCTGATAGTGGTCGCCACCAGCCTTCCGTGCCGGGCCCTTCTCTTTCTTTTGCCCGAGGTAAGTCTCGAAGGTATCGTAACCCTTGACCACCAGATAGCCATCGGTGCCGTAGAAGATATTGCCGACGCTCGCGCCACCCTCGTCGTTGGTCATCCAGTGGCGCACTTCAAACTGGATCATCTTCTTTTCTTTGGGGTAATGGTAAAGCGAGGTCTGCACCTCAGGCGTCTCTTTATCGTCGTCAAAGGTGAACTTGCCACCGAGCGAAGTAATCTTCTCGGGGAAGCTATCGATACCGAGTCCCCACATGCACATGTCGGTTTCATGGATGCCCTGATTCCCTACGTCACCATTGCCCCATTCCCAATGCCAGTGCCAGTTGTAATGAACATGGCGGCGGCTAAACGGCACATGCTGTGCCGGGCCTTCCCAGATGTCGTAATCGAAATTGGCCGGCACGGGCTCAGGCTGCTTGTTGCCAATTGAGGGCCTCCAGCGGAAGACCAGGCCACGCGACATGTAGACATTGCCGATCACGCCCTTTCGCATCAAGGCAACGGCTTCCTGCAGGGCTTCACTCGAGCGCAACTGCACGCCGTGCTGCACGATCCGGTTGTACTTCTTGGCCGCCTCTACCATCTTGCGGCCTTCAAAGATGTTGTGGCTGCCCGGCTTCTCTACATAGACATCTTTGCCCGCCTGACAAGCCCAAATGGCGGCCAGTGAGTGCCAGTGGTTCGGCGTGGCAATCGAAACGGCGTCGACTTCTTTATCCTCATAAACCTTGCGCAGGTCTTTGTAGGTTTTGATCTTCTTGCCGTACTTGCTCTGGAACTCATCCGCCCGCCTGGCCAGCAGGTCTCCATCAGGGTCGCAGATGCCGACGATCTCGGCGTCCTTGAGTCCCATGAACCCGGCGATATGGTCTTTTCCGCGACCATTGACGCCCAGCGTCACCACCCGGATCTTGTCGTTGGGCGACCGTGCCCCCTGCACTAGCGGTGCCGCCATGGCACCCATCAAAAACATGCGACGCGAACTCATTTTCAGCTCTCCTTTTCCGCCTATCCTATCACTATGACTTCCCCTGCACTCCCTGACGTCAATGCCGTTCACGCGGCCTTTATCACAGCCGCTGTAGCCCGTCTTCGCCAGCAGGAATCGCGCATCCACGATTGCATGCACCTCCTGTCGGAAGATCAGGTCTGGTCCCGCGGGAACGAGAATTCCAACTCGGTCGCCAATCTGGTGCTGCACCTGATCGGGAATCTGGGGCAATGGGTAGTCGCAGGGGTCGGTGGCGCACAGGATCATCGGGATCGGGACTCCGAATTCCAGACTCTCTCCGGGATTACAGGAGAAGAACTTTCCGCCCGGCTCAAAGCTCGTATGGATCAGGTAGTGGCCGTGATCGAAAAAGTGCCAGCCCACAGGTTGCTCGAAATGGTCAGTCCACAGGGTTATTCGCTGCCCGTGATGGAGGTGATCACACACATAACAGAGCACTTCTACCACCACGGTGGGCAGATTATGCTACTCACCAAGCTCTACCTAAATGTGGACTTGGCCTACTACAAACACCTCGCTTCAAATAATGTCAACCATGCTGAAACAATTCCCTAATCAAAAAAACAACTGTGGTCGATAAAAAATACTAGAACGCGAGGCATTTTGCGCGTATCTTTATTAGCGAGGCCCTGTTTGCCAAATGCGTTCTTTGTTGACCGCCACAATCACACTAACTCTGTGCACCATCCCTGCGCTCCGCGCGGAATCGCTCCCCAATCTCACGGTTTTGCTATCTGTTGACGGCAAAGCGTCTACTGCTGCTCTGAACGAGATGAAGTCTGAACTCAACTCGATCATGAAAGAGACAGGTCGCAATCTGGATGTCCGGCTTCGTAGCCAGGCTTCCGCCAATGAGACTTTCGAGGACGTAGTTCTGGTAAAGCTCAAGGGCACCTGCAAGATGGAAAGATTTATTCCCCTGATCGACGAGCGTGGTCCTCTGGCCTGGACGCATTCGACAAACGGCGCGATTCTGCCCTTTGCTGAAATGTCTTGCGACCGAATTGCCAATGCAGTGGCTGGAGCGCTATGGGGTGGCGAGCGCAAGCAGGCCGACAAGCTGTTGGGGCGCGCCATGGGGCGTGTGCTGGCACACGAGCTTTACCACATCATCGGGAAGACTCATGAGCATAACGTTGACGGCTCTCTCGCTAAAGAAGCGATTTCAGCCAAGCAACTGATTTCCGACAAGCGGATTACTTTCGACGTGCGCGATCTAAATCGAATGACGCCGTAAAGTAAGACAGTCAGCTAATCTTTGAAGACCCGCGCAAACAGCTTATCGATGTTCTTAAGCTGTCGTTCCGCCGAGAAGGTCTCATCGAGCTTCTCAGCGCTCAGGTACTTCGTCACTTCAGGGTCAGCTGCAACTGCCGTCTTAAAGCTTGTGCCACCCTCCCAGCACTGCATCGCATGCGCCTGCACCAGCCCGTAGGCCGTCTCACGGAGCATCCCGGCTTCAGCCAGATCCAGCAGCAACTGCCCGCTAAACACAATCCCGAGCGTTGCATTGAAATTCGCCATCATGCGGTCTTCATTCACCCGCATTCCCTCTACCAGCCACGTCGTCTTGGCCAGCAGATAATCCGTCAGGATCGTTGAATCCGGCAGGATTACGCGCTCCACGGAGCTATGTGAGATGTCGCGTTCGTGCCACAGCGCGATGTTCTCAAACGCCGCCTGCAAGTTGGATCGCACGATACGCGCAAGCCCACAAATCTGCTCACACACAATCGGGTTCTTCTTGTGCGGCATTGCACTTGAACCCTTCTGCCCCGGCGCAAATGGCTCTTCCGCCTCACGCACTTCGGTCCGCTGCAGATGGCGTACTTCGAGAGCGATCTTCTCCAGCGTCGCGCAGATCAGCGCCAGCACCGAGATGTAGTTTGCATGAAGATCGCGCGAAAGCACCTGGCTTGAGATAGGCGCTGCCTTAAGCCCAAGCCCTTCGCATATCAAGTCCTCAGATTCGGGCGAGAGGTGTGCAAAGGCACCCACCGCTCCAGAAGTCTTGCCCACACGGATCTCTTCGGCGGCCCGATCGAAGCGCTCAGCGTTGCGCTTCAACTCGTCATAGAAATTCGCGAGCTTCAAGCCAAACGTAATCGGTTCGGCATGAACCCCGTGAGTACGGCCAATCTGGATCGTGTCCTTGTGCTGTAACGCGCGCTTCTTCAGCGCCTCAAGCAAACCCTCAAGCCCCTTGGCAATCAACCCGCTCGCCTGCTTGATCTGCAACGCCTGTGCAGTATCGACGACATCGTTCGACGTCAACCCGTAATGCAGCCAGCGCGAGTGCTCGGCTTGGCCCTTGTCCTTCAAGGTCTCGGCCACGGCGGTAGTGAACGCAATCACGTCATGCTTGACTTCACGTTCGATCTCGCCGATGCGGTCTACTGAAAAACCAGCGTGCGCGCGCAATGCCGTAGCCGCATCCACCGGTACCAGTCCCAGATGCGCCAGCGCTTCAGACGCAGCCAGCTCCACATCCAGCCAGCACTGATATTTGTTGTGTTCGGACCAGATTTGGCCCATCTCCGGGCGTGTATATCGTTGGATCATGATTCAACCTAAATTTCAAAAAATGAAGACTGCTGGCGCGGCTCCGACACCGTTAGATCGATGTTGGTAAGACCCCGCCGGTCAATCGCCTGCGCTGCCACCATATGTGCCAGCGCAGGTAAATTATTCTGTTCACTCAAGTGCCCCAGCACCAGTTTCCGCGTGCGTGTCGACAGATCGTCGAGGATGAACTGGCTCACCACATCGTTCGATAAATGCCCGCGCCGCGACATCACCCGCTGCTTCAAACTCCACGGATACGGCCCCACCTTCAACATCTCCAGGTCGTGATTGGATTCCAGCAGCAGGATGTCGCAATCCTGCAGGTGATAGCGTATCGAATCCGGCATATAACCGAGATCCGTGCACACTCCCACCTTGCGTCCGTTCGAGCTGAACGTATAGCCCACCGGATCTTCCGCATCATGGGGAAGTGAAAACGACTGAACCTCAAACGACCCGATCGACAACTTAGACCCAGCCTGAAATGGCCGGAAGTGCATCGCCTCTTTACCTTCTTCAAGAGCACTTGCTGTGGCAGAAGTCAGATAAACGGGCTTTTCGAGTTTCTTGGCAATCGGCCCCAGCCCCGACACATGGTCGCAATGCTCATGCGTAATCAGAATGGCATCGATACAGCACGGGTCAACGCCATTGGCTTCGAGGCGCGCAAAGGTCTCCTTGCGCGAGAGGCCGCAATCCACCAGCAGATGAGTCATACCATCGCTAATGAATGCGGAATTACCGGCGCTGGAACTGGCGAGGATGAGAAATCGAACAGGGAATAACACTCGATTGACTTGAACTGCCAGTCTAGCAAGAAGCGTAGTAATCGGCCATCCGCCGCTGCCCTTCAATTGGGGCAATACAATCCTGCGTTGCCACCTGGCAGAAGAATTCCATCAACTCAGCAATGCGCGGATGAAAAGGCGCGACGAGTTTCGATTCCATCCGCACC
>CAZZGS010000042.1:2406-14307 GCA_964653845.1 uncultured Bryobacter sp. | reverse complement strand
AATTGCAGGCGGGCCGGTATACGTTTTCTAACAATACCCAGCCTTGGCGAAATGATGGGTGAACAGGGGCTGTTTCGGCAGTTGAGAGATGTTGCAGTTGAGGATTTGCTTGGGCGTTCGCCGGTCCGGCTGGAACAGGACAAGATTCGAGCCCGACATGCCGGCCGGATCGTATTGGTGACAGGGGCAGCGGGTTCGATCGGTTCGGAACTCTGCCGACAGATTGCGCGCTTTGAGCCGCGAAAGATTGTTGGATTTGAAATCGCCGAATCTGCTCTATTTGAACTGCAGCAGGAACTTGCGCGGACTCATCCAAAGCTGGAGTTCTGTGCCGAGATCGGCAGCATTCAAAATGCGCAACGACTGGCCGAGGTATTCAATCTGCACCGGCCATCAATGGTTTATCACGCTGCTGCATACAAGCATGTACCACTAATGGAAGACCATGTATTTGAGGCGGTGGAGAACAATGTATTCGGCACATTGAATGTAGCAGTTGCGGCTGGCCGGCATCAGGTTGAAGATTTTGTGATGATCTCCTCGGACAAGGCAGTGCGTCCCACCAACGTGATGGGCACTACCAAGCGGATGGCAGAGATGATTATTCGGGCATTGAAGATGGGGTCAACAAAGTACGTGTCGGTTCGATTTGGCAATGTATTGGGGAGTAATGGGAGTGTTGTACCGATCTTCAAGAAGCAGATTGCGCGAGGAGGCCCGGTGACTGTAACTCACCCCGAGATGCGCCGCTATTTCATGACCATTCCGGAGGCATCTCAGTTGGTATTACAGTCGGCAACGATGGGTCAGGGTGGAGAGATATTTGTCCTCGACATGGGAGAACCCGTTCGAATCCTGGATCTGGCAAGGAACCTGATTCTGCTCTCCGGGCTGCGACCAGAGCAAGATATCAAGATCGAATTCTCCGGGGTGAGGCCAGGGGAGAAGCTGTATGAGGAACTGAACGCACTCGATGAAAGCATTCTGCCCACCTATCACGAAAAGATCAAGATATTTGAGGGAACCTCGCCAAGCTGGCATTGGATGGAAAAGGAATTGAGCCACCTGCAGCATTTGTGTGCAATGCGCAAATTTGATGAGTTAATGGTGACAATGAAGAGTATGGTTCCGGATTATAACCCCAGCTCAGACCTGCTGCGGAAGGCTCTACAGCCGAGGCATGATGAGTTTGCTCTATCTGAATTGAGAATGGGATCGATCCAGTGAGGCAGTTGGGAGCGAAGCTCTGAGGGCGATGCCCCAGAAGGCGAAGTATAGAGCGGACAGCGCGGGGGTCTGCTGCATCGGATAATCGATGGCCCCATGGATCCAGACGAAGACAAAGCCGAAGGCCCACCAGTGAACGCGCGCTATCCGGACTGCGGTTGAAAAGATTGTGATGGCTAAGGCAAGCATGATGAGTCCGCCTTCGATCAGCCACTGTATCCAGTCGCAGTGAGCCTGATTGATCCTCAGGCCGTTATCGAAGCGGGCAAATTCCGGATAGAGAATTGGCCAGGTTCCGAGGCCCGATCCGGTCCAGAAGTAAAGTTTTGCCATGTCCAGACTGGAGGCGAGAATGGCCCAGCGGGTATCGAGCAAAGCGTCTGAAGACTTCAGTCGATCGGTAATTGAATCCGCCCCCAACAACAACCAGGCGATGGCGAATGTGGGGATAAAGAGAAAGAAGAAGCGGTACAAATCGGGTCGATGGGAAGAATGAGTCGAACGGAAATGCAAAAAGAGCAGTAGTGAGAGCTCCAGGGTCACTATGAGAGTACCTCCTCGAGAGGAGGATGCGGCAACGCAGGCCAAGAGAATGGCCGAGGCACCCCAGTAGACAAGACGGTTACGGGCTGAAGTCATAGCTAGCCAGAGCGCTGGAGCAAGAGCGAGTTCGATGAAATTGGCGAATTTCGTGTGATAGACGAAAGGGCCGAAGACCTGGTCTCGAAATCCAGTATCAAAGACAAAAAAGACTTTGCCGGGAGCTGCGTAGTTGTGAGCAATGGCAAAGAGAGACAGGGCCACAGCCAAACATACAAATCCCTGGAGGAATCTAAGCCGGTGGAGAGGTTGCCCGAGGAGTTGAAAGCCTAGAGCCGAGGCCAATCCGAAGCCAGCCCATTCGAAAGCAGCACGGCGGGTCTCCCATGGATCGATTGTTGCTTCTGCAAACAATTGACCTAGAGCGAGGACCGCCACTGCGAAGGGAAGCAAGAGCAAGGGATGCCAGTCGAGAGGAGTCTTTTCGCCTATTGCAACGATTGAGAGCAGCAAAAGGGACGTTGCAAGAGAGAAATTGAGGACGACGAATGGCCAGGCGTGAGGCAGCCAAAGCAAGGCGATTGAGAAAACGAAGCCGAATAGAGAGGCGGAGACTGCAAAAAGTTTCAGCAGTCTCACGGCTCTTCGACCAGCTCTACGGAGGAAATTTGCAAGCTCTGCGGTTGGCGAGTAACTCCAGTTGGCCTGGAATAGCGAAGAGTGAGAAGCCAGAGGCGATCCTCGGCAGTGGCGGTCAGGTTGAATTGTTGCAATGAGAAATCCGATGTCTTGACAATAGGAGTTAGAAACGGCTGAAGCAGGATGGGCGCAGTTGAGCCAAAATTGGTGAATTGCCATTGGAATCCTGAAGGACTTGGGCAAGCCTTGCAGGAAGAACGAGCCTCGAACCGATAGGATTTCTGTTTGGGGATGAAAAGGACCTGGCTTAGCAGTGCCAGAGATTCCGGTTGAGATCCGCTCAAGCTGACCGTAGCCAACGATTGTCGTGCATCGATATCAATGGCGACATCTGCTCCAGTGAAGAGTTGCCAATCGAAGGGGTTTAATTCGGGAATAGCCGCGAATTTTGAATTTGTGATGAGTTGTGAGGGGTTGAAGGGTGAAGCCTTGAGGGTTTGAGTTTGACTCAACAGATTCAGGAAAACCGACGCGCGACGGCCGAGACGAGAGGCGAGCAATCGGTCAAGCACGCTCAGTAAGGCTTTGCGCTCTTCGGCAAGCATGGGAAAGCGGCGATTGAAGGCAAAGGACAATGGATCGGAGTCGAGACCGGGCCAGCCGGGGGGGTGTTCGGGGATCAGTTCGAGGAGTTGGGACGCGATGGATTCGAGAGAGGAATGATCGGGGTGGCTCGACCGGTATTGCAGATAGGCGAGGAGTACAGCGCGGTTTTTGGGGAGAAATCGAGGAGGAAGTTCGGATGGAGGAATCCCTGCGGACTCGATGAGTTGGAAGAGCGGTCTGAGATCACCGGAAGATCTTTGAGCGCAGTAGAGTGCCCACTCAAGAGAGGATTGTTGGTTTTCGTGGCGGGCATAAAAATTGGCTAAGGACCAGCGTGGGAGCCAAGTCTTGCTGAGGGTGGCAGCATGGAGCAAAAGCTTTTCGGCTTGAGCCGGATTGTGTTGAGCTTCAGCCTCAAGGGCCGAACGGATCCACACCTCCGGGTCGCGGGGCGCTTTCTGGGCAGCCGTGGACCATGCACTCGAAGAATTGGGGCCTCGTTGCTGTTGGAGTTCCGCGCGGAGAGTGTAGCCATAGGCGTTGAGTGGATCGAGTGAGATGGCAGCTTCCACTCTCTCAGGGGTTGGATTTCTTCGGATGGAATCAGCTTGGGCCAGTCTCCATTGCCAGATAGAGCTGACGAAAAAGCCCAAAGCCAACAAGAAAGGATAGAGTTGCCGCCAAATCGTGTGGAGGGGGGAGAGCGAAAAGGCGGTCGCAGAAGAATTTGGCACTATCTCTAGACATACAGTCAGTTGGGCAAAGAAAAGTCTCAAGGAAAGTGGGGCTGAGGCGATAAGGCTAATGAGGGTTCAGCGGCAGAATCCACGAATCAAACGGAGTGAGACTTTAAAAAGGAAGACTTATGATCAATTTCAAGCGTAGTTTCGGTATTTTCTTACTGGGAATGTCGATCGGTGCAGCAATGATGGCCGATTCGTTTATCGGCGTAGCATCGACAAGAGGAAGCATGTCTGTCGATCATTCCTCTGTAAAGGGAAATGCCAATATTGTCCTTGGTTCCAAGATCGAAACGCTCGAATCGACGAGCCAATTACAATTGCAGAGCGGTGCGCAAGTGACGCTGAGCGAGGGGAGCAGTGTTGCCGTGTTCGGCGACCGAATGGAGTTGAAGCAGGGTGCAGCGCAGATCCACACAAAGAACGGTTACGGGGTAGAAGCCCTTGGATTTCGTTTCATGCCAGAGCAAGGAGAAGCGACAACACAGATCTCTTATGCCAAGGCCAACCGATTAATGGTTTCTGCGGTTCACGGGCCGGTAAAGGTTCTCAATCAGGAAGGGCAGCTTCTGGCGAAGTTGTCGCCCGGAACATCCTACTTCGTTGAAGAAGAAGCCGATCCGAAATCGGCGCGCGGGGCCGGGCAGCAGACCTCAGAAAAAACATCTGGAAAAGCTGGCGCCGGTACGAGAAGAGCTGGGAAATTCAGTCGATCCGCCAAAATCTGGACAGCAACCGGAACCGCGGCTGGTACCGCCGCTAGCATTGGCCTTGTCGTGGCTAACGCGAGCAAATAGTCTGAACTAACGAATTGAGTGGGGCCTGAAAGACTCCACTTCCAGCTTCAATCCACGTCCCAATTCCTTCCCCCAATCCAAGCTCCGGCTGGGGCCGCTGTGCCTCTGTCAAGAGTGCGCGCCACGCAGTTGGTTTCGCTCAGAAAGTGAAATTCAAAGTGAAATTCTTGCAGACCAGCCATTCTAAATCCAGTGGCGAGATCTCTCGCCGGGTACTGTTTCAGGCAGCTTGCGCGATGACCCCGCTTGGTTGGCAATTGCAGGCGGCAGAGGAAAAGGTTTCTGAGGCAAGCAGTGCAGTGGATCGGTTGCTGGATCGAGTCTTCGCTGCCGAGCAGAGGATGATGAAGATCCTCGGCGAGCGCAACCCCATCGTCGAAACATACATTCAGGAAGAAGCAAGCCCTTCGGGTAGCTCAAAAGACGGGCGGGACCATTACTTTCTTGGCCGGATGGTTTTGATCAATTCAGTGAACTACGTGTCGTTTGTCAAGCGAAGTATTGAAACGCCAGTCATCACCGAGAGCAAAGCGAAAGTCCGGTTGCCATTTTTCAAAAAATCGGGGCCAGTTGTGGAGAGCCCGGAGCCGGTGGCATTCCTTCCAGTAGGATTTGCACAGATGGCGTTAATCGATTCAAAATCCTTTGACCGTAAGACTTACAAGTTCGATTTCGTGCGCAGAGAGTTTCTTGGAGAAGTCCGTTGCCTGGTATTTGATGTGGCACCGATTGTCCAGGATCAGGCAGGCAAGTTCCTGGGGCGGATTTGGGTGGAGGATCAGGATGCGTGTGTAGTTCGGATGAATGGGACTTACACTTTTCGGAGCGAAGAGGGCGTTTACTTTCACTTTGATAGTTGGAGAGTAAATTCTGCTCCAGGTGTCTGGGTTCCTGCGGTGATTTACGTTGAGGATACGGTCTCACAACGAGATGGAGCGGGAGTCCGGACACTAGCCCGATTCAAGGGTCAGACAAGGATCTGGAGCTACGATTCACAAAGCAAGCGGAAGCTGGAAGAATTGACTTCGATGCTTGTCGAATCAGAAGGGCAAGTTAAGGATATCGACGCCAAGCAAGAGGTTTCACCGCTTGAGGGACAACGCAGGTGGGAGCGGGAAGCCGAACTGAATGTTATCGAAAGGCTTGAGAAAATCGGCTTGATTGCGCCGCGCGGCGAGGTGGACAAGATTCTGAATACGGTGGTGAACAATCTGATTGTGACCAACGAACTGGATCTGGAGGCACAGTGCCGGCTGCTGCTGACGACACCGCTTGAGACCTTCACAATTGGACACACCGTTACGATCAGCCGGGGGCTGGTGGATGTCTTGCCGGATGAGGCGAGTCTCGCGCTGGTGTTGGCGATGGAGCTGGCACACATAGCCCTAGCCCACCCGACGCGAACCGAATATTCCTTTAATGACCGCACGATGGTGGAAGACGAGACGGTGCTGGAGCGCTTCCGGTTCTCGAGGACAGCCGAAGAAGTGGCAAGTGCGATGAAGAAGGCAACCGTGTTGCTGGCAAACTCGCCCTACAAGGACAAGCTTGGCGGTGCGGGTCTGTTTCTGAAGGCTTTACAGCAAAAGAGCCCGAGCCTGCCGCGGTTGATTCAAGCAACTTTGGGCAACGATCTAACGATGTACCTGAAGACACCGGAATTCATGGAATTACTGGCCAAGGCACCGCAGATTGAAGATTCCAAGCTCGAGCAGGTTGCGGCTTTGCCGCTCGGATCACGGGTGAAACTGGAGCCTTGGGCCAACCAGAGCTACCTGATGAAGACTCGTTCGATTGCCCTACTGTCGGCTCGTGAGAAGATGCCTTTTGAGGTCGCTCCGGTGAATCTAAAGCTGACGAGGCTGGCGGCGACCAGCGCGCCGAAAACGGATGCCATGGTTGAGCCGGGCAGGCCCAAATGAGCTTTGAGGTGTCTACATCTCCCTCATTTTCAAGTCTGCAAGGGCAGAGTGGAAACCAAGGCGCAAGAAAGCTGGGCACGGGACTTTTGGCAAATGCTCTGCTTTTGGCATTGGTGGTTTGGGTGAAAGTACCTTCGAGTGATAGGCCACTTTTGACCCCGCGAATTCAATTGCTCAGCTTAAGCCGTCTGCCCGAAGCTTCACGATTCCCAGAATCCATAAAGCCGACGTTGGCACCGCTGAAGAGACATGCACCAAAGGCCAGGCTTGTGGAGACGCTAAGTCCTGAGACCACCCGTAATCTCGAGTTGCCTGCACCGCCTGGTATCACGCCAGCCAAAGTGGAGTTGAACGCAGTATTACCGTCTATTGAGGCTCCGTCGAGGCTAGCTCCCAAACCCGTTGTAGGCAGTTTTGCCAGCACACCGCCATCGGTTGCGCGCGATGATCGCAAGTCAGTAGGAGTCGCGATTGGTGGGTTTGGAAGTTCGGCTGCAAGACTCGATCAGAGGCCAAGCCCGACACTTGTGGAAGCGGGTTCGTTTGGTGGAGAGGAATCACGAACGGCCTCAAAGCCGGGCACCCGCGTCGGGTTGGCACAAGAGAATGGGTTTGAAAATTCAGACGCTTTGAGCCAGAGCCCTGGGCGCCAAGCAAAAGCAAGGATGGCGTTGGTCCAGGGCGCAGCCTTTGGAGGTAGCGGGCCTTCGCTGCCCAGGGTGCGCTCTTCAGCTACGATGATGGCAAGTTCTTTTGATGCAAGTCCTGCCAGCTCAAAACGCAATCGTTTGGAACGTGAAGCAACAGCGGAGACTGAGTTTAAAGGTGTCGAGATCCTGAGCAAGCCTCGACCACTCTATACAGAAGAGGCCCGTCGCTTGGGAATTGAGGGAGAAGTACAATTGCGCATCTTGTTTGGAGCCGATGGCAGACTCAAGGTGCTGGCATTGGTTCGCGGGCTCGGTCATGGGTTGGACGAAAACGCTGCTTTGGCAGCGGCTCAAATCCAATTTCGTCCTGCGAGCAAGCAGGGGCAAGCGGTAGAACAAGCCGCAGTAGTGCGCGTGCAGTTTCAGTTGGCAAACTGAGACTGGATCGAAGACTCAATGATGAACAGGAATATCGGGGGAATTGTAATGCAATGTCCGAAGTGTCGATATGACGGGATCCGACAAGCCAGACGAGAATGGTTTGATTTGCTTCCAGAAATCTTTGGACGAAGTGCCTGGCGGTGTGGAGGATGCCGGTTACGGTTTTACCGATCAGCACAGCTTTCGGGAAAGGTACCGCTGAGAAAACCAGCATGGCTGCGCAAATTGATGCGAAACAAGACGGCAAAGCACAGGATGTGGGAACAAATCACTATTCTGATTGCGGCACTTCTCATCTTTCTATTCTTCGTGCGGTTCTTGATAGTAGAACGTGTCCCCGCTTCTGAGGCATGCATTCGGGTCTTTGCCGGCTAAGTTAGAAGCCTAATTCTTTGAGCAGCATCTCTGCTTGGTAGATCTTGCGCAGAGATTCGATGATCCCCTGGCTTGCGACATGAACACTTCGAGCCTGCTTCTCGGTGTAAATGTAGCGATTGGGAAGCCCCTCCAAATTTCCGTCGAAGAGAATTCCGATGAGCTCTCCTTTGGTGTTCACAGTGGGGCTGCCACTATTACCGCCATGCGTATCGGCGGTGGTAACAAAGTTGAACGGAACACTGAGTGTGAGGTTCTTCTTGCGATCGAGCCAACGCTTTGGGAGAGCGAATGGGTCTGTGCCGGTTGCATGGCGGTACATGCCGCCGAAGTTGGTCATCCAGTTGATGGACTTGCCGCTAGCGTCTCGGTATCCAATAGCAGGGCCGAAGCTGACTCTGAGCGTAAAGGTAGCATCCGGGTAGACGTTTCCGCCAAGCGCATATTGCGCCTGGGCAAGTCGCGCGGTTTCGAGAGACTGCCGCGCCTGAACTCGATCTTCAAATTCCTTGCGAACCCTTCGCGCCTCCGGTTCGATAAGGCGGATGAGGCGAAGAAGCCCATCCGGGCTGCTTTGGACCAAATCAGCCGAAGCAGCCAATCGCTTTCGTTCGTCGACGGAAAAGAGCTTTGTGTTGGCAATTGCCTCGGAAGCGGCCTGCTCTGGAGTCCTACCCGCGAGTAAGGATATCATAACCGGGTTGTTAGGGCCCAAAACTTGAGCGCCAAATCGAAGGTACTCAGCCAGTACAGCAGTTTCGAGGCTTTCCGTTAGCGGGGCCGCACTGAAGATGGATTCTTCAAGGCTGGCGAGGCCGGCTTCGGAGTATTCCCGGAGGCGCTCACCGTTGGGCTTTTGACGCTCGGTGGCGTAGCGATAGATTCGGCGGGCAATGGGAAGAATAGATCCGTACTGGTTGGGTCCGTTCTCAAAGATCAGGAGGCCGGGGTAGATGGGTTTATAGGTCTCTGTGATCTCGCGAAGTTGATCCCAAACCGAACCAAACTGCTTCTGCTTGTCCGAGTCCCTGCTGATGGCCGCCTTGAAGGTAGCTTCTTCGGTCTTCTTGCGTGCCATAAAGGATGGGTCTGATAGACCCGTCATAAAACCGCTAAGTGCTTTGTAGCTGTTCTCAGTACCAAAGATTTCCTCCAAGGCTACACGAGCTTCTTCCGGACCCTTTTTCGAGTATTGTTTGAGAGCGGCAACCAGGCCACGGTTTCTTTCGAGATTCCATTTCACTGCAAAGTCGCGCTGAAACTCAAACTCAGCATAAGTTAGGAGGCGCCCAGTGGAACCAGGGTTGCCTGAAACAAACGTCAGTTCTCCTTTTTTCACTCCCTCCCGAGACCAGGGAAAGAAGTGGAGGGGCTTGAGAGGCTTGTCGTTCTCATAGACCCGGAAAAAACAAACGTCGAGGTTCCAGCGCGGATAGGTGAAATTATCGGCGTCGCCACCAAAGAAGGCAATGTCTTTCTCTGGCGCGAAGGCGAGTCGAATATCGGTGTACTTCTGATATTCGTAAAGATGGTACTGACCGCCGCTAAATAGGGTGACTACGTCACAGCGATGGTTGGTGCGGTCTGAGCAAGCCTTCTCAATCGCGCTCATCTCAGCCCTGCGGCGGGTTGCCGCTTCGGCTGGAGTGGCAGATGCAGGCACGGAAGCTTTCACTTTTTCGGTGACATTTTCGATGCTAAGTAAAACATTCAGCTCAAGATCCGGGCATTTTCTTTCGTCGGATCGAGTCGCCGCCATAAAGCCGTCTTTCAGGTAATCGTGCTCGTTGGAAGAGAGTTTCTGGATGCAATCGGAACCAACGTGGTGGTTGGTAAAAACGAGTCCTTCGCCAGAGACGAAGCTCCCGGAACCTCCGTTGTTGAATCGGACACTTCCGAGTTGGAGCTTTTTGAGGAACCCGTCGGAGACATCAAAACCATACTTCGCTTTAATTGCGGCACGAGGGAATTCATTCAGGAGCCAAATTCCACCGTCGGCAATTCCCAAGGACGCAAAGGCGTGGAGAATTCCGTAAAAGAGATAGTTTTTCACTGCTTTTATGTTACCTTTTCACTCTTCGATGAGAAGTCTATTACTATCAATAGCTTACCTTTGCGAATTCCGCCGATAAACTTTGATTCTGCGTTTCCGTATGCCATACTGATAGGAAAGTTTAACGATGGCGCAAAAGCTTGTGGACGACGCAATCGTCCGCTACCACAAAATTCTCGAAAGCCAACCGCACGCGAACCTCGAATGGACCGATGCTCTAACGGAGCGGATGCGGGCTCATGGAATGATCGTGGGAACGCGTCTTGCCTCTCCTTTTCTTCGCCCTCATTTTTTGTCTAAAAAGCAATATGAGCAGATGAGCAAGGCGGGCGAGTCGTTGCTTTCCGCTATTGAGCGGATCGAAAATCTCGCCCTCGCGAACCCAAGCTTGTTGCAGCGCATGGAGTTATTGCCAGCCGAACGGATGCTCGCATTGATCGACCCCGGTTACAGCTTCCTTCACGTCGCCTCCCTTCTGAACACCAATCTGAACAATGGTTCGATGCAATTCCGGAATTTTCAGGCGTCTTCTGCTACCGGATTGGCTTATGGTGAATTGCTGGCTGACATGTTTTACGACGCTCCGCCAGTGAAGGAGTTTCGCAAGAAACACACCCTGACCAAGTTTGGCGGAACGAAATACCTCCTTTCAGCCATATTAAAGGCTTATAAAGCGTATGGCGGCAAGAAACAGCCTAATCTGGCTGTTCTCGAGTTCAAACAACCCTTTCAGACCATTGATGGAGCGGAGTATACGGTACTTGTGGAGCTTTTCCGCAAGCATGGGTATCAGGCCGAGTTGGTCAATCCAGAGCAATTGGATTATCGTAACGGGGTATTGACCAAGGGCGACTACCGGATTGATCTGCTCTACCGGGCCTCTTCGCTTCAGGAATTCCTACTGCGATTTGATCTGAATCACCCGCTGGTGAAGGCTTATCGTGACGGCAAGGTCTGCATGGTGAATTCATTCCGGGCCGAGTTGGCCCAGAAGCGCGCCATGTTCAGTTTATTGACCGATGAAGTACTGACGGCAAAATTCCCTGTGGCCGAAAGAAAAGCGATCGCGAACTTCATTCCCTGGACCCGAATCGTAAGCTCCGCCAAGACACAACGGGCAGGCGAGACCATTGATCTTCCGGAATTCGTTTCGGCCAATAAGGACTCGCTCGTTCTGGTGCCGAACGATTCCACCGGAGCGTTGCCTGTTTTTGACGGGCCGAGTACGGAACAAGGGGCTTGGGATAGAGCACTCAAACAGGCGTTACGGGAGCGTTATGTGGTGCAGGACCGAGTGGAACCGGTAACAGCGATGTTCCCTGTGCTGTTTTATGGATCGATGGAAATGCGCGAGATGCAGGTGGACGTTCACCCGCACATGTTCCTTGGCGAGGTGAAATCCTGCACGGCGCATCTGAGTGCTGCCAATGCGGGATTCTCGACCATGGAAGGCGTGACGCCCACCTACTTGCTTGGCGGCAAGTAGTTTAGCGGCAGAATCGTTCGAGGACTGGCCTCAACCGGGCAAATCGTTCTTCCAGCTTTGGAAGCATTTGTTCTACTTCTTCAAAATGCCCAACGCTTGAGGCGTTTTCAATTCCCTTGGCTAGAGAAACTAGCGCATCCCCACCTGCATTGGCTGCAGCACCCCGAAGTGAATGTGCAATTCGGCTACCAGACTCGTTATCGTGCCGGATGAGGGCATCGTGAAGAGCCATCAACTGTCTGGGCGCATCTTCGAGGAAGACCCCAACGATACGCTTGGCCAGAATCTCATTGCCCATCATTCGATCAATCAAGTCATCGGGATCGAAGGAGACGGGATCCGAAAGCCAGGACGCCCAGATCTGCGTTTCGCAAGGCAAGCTAATGATTGCATCGAGACCGGAGGCGCTGCGCAATGGATCCATA
>CAZZGS010000042.1:0-2306 GCA_964653845.1 uncultured Bryobacter sp. | reverse complement strand
GATCCATGTGATTCAAGCCGCTGGGAGAGCCGCTGAAAGAGCGAAGCTTTATCCTTGTCATTGAAATAAATAGCGACATTGCGGCAAAAAATGATGTCGAACTTGCCCATGCTGGAGAAGTCCTCCATAAGATTGAGCCGCCGAAAACTGGTGAGGACGCGCAATTCGTCACGAATCTTCCAGCCCTTGAGGTCGGCGATAAAGTTCTGGTCACGCAAGGGGTCACTGAGACCACGGCCCATCTCGATGGAGTTGTAGTAGCCGGAGCTGGACCTGGCGACAGCCTCGTCGGAAAGATCGGTGCCGACCAGCCGGAGGTTGTGACGGTGGGGGTCGCCGAGCATCTCGCGCAAAAGGATCGCAATGCTGTAGAGTTCTTGCCCGGTGGAACAGGCGGCACTCCAGATCCGGATGGGAGGCTTAAGCGTGCTGCGAGCCTGCCGGTCTAAAAGTTCCGGGATCAGTTTGTGACGGAGCAGATCGAAGGGGCTGGTGTCACGAAAGAAGAGGGTCTCGCCGGTAGTGATGCCGTCGATGATTTTGCGTTTGAGTGCACCGGAGGGATCCGATTTGGCTTTGCGAATCAAGTCGGCAAATGAAGCGCAGCCGCTGCTTTCGGCCAAGGCAGACAGGCGACCTTCCACCAGATAGTCTTTGCTTGCTTCGAGCACGATTGCCGATATCGAATATATGTAGTCAAAGACAAGTGTGTGCTCGCTGGCCAGCAATTTCATGTGGGTTTACCCTGGCCGAGCAAATTGAGAAGATGCCCGGCAATGCCGTCAAGGGGAAGTACGTCGTCGACGGCACCGGTGGCAACCGCCTCCCGGGGCATGCCGTAAACCAGGCAAGTGGCTTCGTCCTGCGCGACTGTGGCGCAGCCGGACCGTTTTAGGAGCCGCAGACCCTGTGCGCCGTCGTTGCCCATTCCGGTAAGAATCACGCCGATAGCCGAGCCCGGAGCCTGGAGGGCGACGGAACGAAAGAGATAATCGACCGAGGGACGGCAATGATTTTCAGGCGGATCGTCGTTGATCTCGATGCGGATTTCGCCGTTGGCTAGCGACTTGATTTTCATCTGTCTTCCACCAGGAGCAAGATAAGCCAGGCCGGGGCGAACCGATTCGCCATCCTCCGCTTCCTTGATCTTGAGGGCACACTTGCGTTGTAGACTTTCAGCCAAGGCCCGGGTGAAAAGTGGAGGCATATGTTGAACAATCAAAATCGGCACACTCAAGTCGGCGGGAAGCAGTGGGAGGACTTGGGCCAGGGCTTGAGGGCCACCGGTTGAGACACCCATGACAATCAGTCTTTTCGCCTTGGAGCCAAGCCTCGGCGCGACTGAGCAGACAGCCTGAAGGGGCATTGTCACGCCGTGAGTCCGCTCGCGGGCAAGGGCGCGTTCGGCAAAGGCCTGAATCCGGGGCGCGAGACTCTCCTTGAGGATTTCGAGACTCCGCACGCCTTCCGGCTTGGTCACAAAATCGAAGGCACCCAGTTCTAGAGCTCTCATCGTGAGATTGCCGCCCTGAACCGTAAGTGCACTCAGGACAATGACGGCCGGTTTCTTGCGCCAGCTCGAGATCGCCTCCAGAACTTCGATGCCATTGAGTTCAGGCATTTCGATATCGAGAGTCATCAGATCCGGTTGGAGCTCTTCAAGTTTGGCCAGTGCCAGAAGGCCGTTGCTGGCCGTACCGATGAGCTCAAGAGCCGGGATACCGGAAAGAGCATCAGTGACAGCACGACGATAAAGCGCCGTGTCGTCGACGATCAGGGTGCGGAGCTTTCTAGGGGCTGGTACGGGATGAATCATGAGAGCTGAATCCTTGGAGAGTTAGCGTGCCCTTACCGTGAACCGATCGATGGTCTGGTTCAGTTTTACGGCCATGGCATTCAACCCGTCGGCATGATCCTGAATTTGAACGTTGACGGCATTTAGTTGTGCCGCTACCTGGTTTACGTTCGCAGCGTCTTTGGCGATTTCGAGTGAAACCGAAGAGGACTCTGCGACCCGCAGATTCGCATCTTTCATTCCGATAGCGGCTTCGGCGATGTTGCGTGATATGTCTTGGGTCGTCATCGACTGCCGCTGGATGGCTGCGGCAATCGAATTGACCAGATCGTTGACTCCCCCAACGATAGCCGAGACCCGGGAAATTTCTTCGGTACCACTGCGAGTGGCACTTTGCACACTTTCGATGCGGCTGCGGATGTCTTCAGTGGCGGCAGCGGTTTGTTGTGCCAGCTCTTTGATCTCCACGGCGACAACGGCAAAGCCTTTGCCGGCGACGCCTGCCCGGGCG
>CAZZGS010000041.1:0-14374 GCA_964653845.1 uncultured Bryobacter sp. | reverse complement strand
GAGTCGGGTGGAACTATATAACTTGAAGAAAGATATTGGGGAGACGACTGATCTGGTAGCAACGCAGCCGAAGAAGGCGGCGGCAATGCGGAGGCGGCTGGAGGATTGGCTCAGGGCAACCGGGGCACAGATTCCGGTGAAGAATCCGAATTTCGATCCGGTGCGGGAGTTTGACGTAGGGCCTCCGATGGGGCCTGTGACGGCGAAGTAGGGCTTAGTCGTAAAGTTCTTAAGGGGTTTTGCCGATGCTCCTATCACAGTGAGCGCCGTAGACTGAGCGTCAAGCTTGGAAAAACGGGTAGAAGACTAAGATGCAACCACAAACGGCGACGACCAAGCGCGGGCAATTGAGCGATGCTGTCCAGGCAATACGCCTGGGGCAGAAGGCGTTTGCTCGCGACATACTGGCCGACATCCTGCAGGAAGACCCGATGAATGAACACGCCTATATCTGGTCTGCGGCGATTGCGGAGACAAAGGAAGAGGCGATCCGTTGTCTTGAGCGGGTGCTGCGGATCAATCCGGCGAATGTACTTGCGGCAAATACGCTGGCAGCACAGAGACTGGAGCGTCGGGGGCCTGTTGTGGAGGCGCCTGAAGAACGGCAGCCACTTTCGACACCAAGAACTTCGTTTCAGGCCGAGCGGACAGAGCAAAAAGAAGAATGCCCGTTGTGCGGGTATGAGCAGAAGCCGAATGCGGTTTCGTGTGGGGCCTGCGGCGGCTATTATTCGATCCACGATTTGCCCAAACAAGGAATTAGTGGCAATACGGTAAACGAGAGATTGATCGAGGAGTGCATCCGGAAGTGGAAGATGCGCCTTGAAGATGAGAAGTCGTTTGATGCCTATATGAGCATTGCGCTGGGGCTTCTGAATTTGAGCCGGTCCGGGGAGGCGCTGCCGTATTTGTGGCGAGCTTGGGCGTTGCGGACGCAAGATGCACGGTTGCGGCAATTCAACGATCAGTTGGCGGCGAAAAAACTGATTCTGGTGGTGGATGATTCGGCGACAGTGCGGCGGCTTGTTTCGATCACACTTGAGCGCCGGGGACATCGGGTGAGGACTGCGGTGGACGGGCTGGATGGGTTGACGAAGTTTGAAGAAGAGATGCCGGATCTGGTGTTGTTGGATATCACAATGCCTGAGATGGACGGCTATGAGTTGTGCCGGATGCTGCGGCGGAATCCGAGTGCGAAGCGAATGCCAATTTTGATGCTGTCGGGGAACGACGGGTTCTTTGACAAGGTGCGGGGCAAGATGGCCGGGGCTACAGATTATCTGACTAAGCCATTTCATAGCGATGTGTTGCTGAAAGCGCTGGACAAGTTCTTGCAAATCGAGAGCGTAAAGAGCGGCTTCTACCATCTCAAACCGGAAGAAAAAGAATCGAGAAGGAATTAAGAGTGCCATGCAGAAAACAATCTTAGTTGTAGAAGACAGCCCGATGGAGATGAAATTGATGCTTGGACTGCTTGAGAACAAGGGTTATCAGTTGCTGAGCGCTACCGATGGCGAGCAGGCAGTGGCAGCGGCGCAAGAACATCATCCCGACTTGATTCTGCTCGATGTGGTGTTGCCGAAGAAGAACGGGTACCAGGTGTGCCGTCAATTGAAGGGTTCGCCAGAGACGGCCGGGAGCAAGATCGTGATGGTTTCAAGCAAGTCTCAGGAGACCGATCGATTCTGGGGCATGAAGCAGGGTGCTGACGATTATGTGACCAAGCCAATTGATGCAGCAGTGATGCTGGCAGCAATTGCGCGGGCGATGAAGGACCAATAAGCCAAGGCACAGGTATTTGTGATGGCAAACGAAGAGCTACAAGTCGAGATGGGCATGGAGGGGATGCCGGATCTACTGTCTGCATTGTTGGGAGAGTGGACGGAAGCTGCGCCTGAAGTTATAGGGCTACTGCCTGTTGAATCTTTGGCACCTGTGCTTGAAGAAGAGCCGGTCTTGCTGTTGAACATCGATGCGCTGCTCAATGCCTGGGATGAAGAGAAGCAAGATGCCGTTGCTGAGCCAGCACTTGAGCTTGTTGAATCTTTGACGCCTGTGCCGGAAGAAGAGCCAGTCTCGCTGTTGAACATCGACGCGCTGCTTAATGCGTGGGATGAAGAGAAGCAAGAAATCGTTGCTGAGCCAGCACCTGAGGCCAAACGGGAACTAATAAAGCTTGCCCGGGCAATTGAAGAAGATCGCCTACCGGCGAAAGAAGACCGGGCAACCGAAGTAGAAGCCAAGTACCGCTACATCACGTTCTGGATGGCAGATGAAGCTTATGCCTTGCCGATTGCGCAGGTGATTGAGTCGGACAAGCTGGCTGAAGTTACGCCGCTACCTCGCGTGAATGAAGCGATTCGTGGGCTGATTCATTTGCGTGGTGAAATTTTGCCGATGGTGGATCTGCGATTGATGCTTGGAAGCAAGAGCAATGAAGTGAATGAGCGCATGTTGATTGTGCGAACCAAGAATTCTTCAGGCGCCTGTGGCCTTGCCGTCGATCGAGTGAGCGGACTGATTGCGATCCGGCCTCATGAGATGGAGCAGTACGTTGGCAGTGAACACAAATTTGTGAGCGGTTTTTGCGACCGTCATGGCAGCCGTATCGGGTTGCTGGATCTGGACCGCATTTTTGAAGGTTTGTCGAATCCGTTGGCTGTGAGGGAATACGATGTTTGAACAATTAAGTAACTTGAAAATCTGGCAGAAGCTATTAGTGGTTACAAGCCTGCTGGCATTACCGATCCTTTTGCTGCTTTATGTCTTTGTCGACAAGCAGAATGAGCAGATCGAGCTGGGCTACAAGGAACAGCGGGGGCTTGAGTACATCGCCGCGTTGCGGCCAATGCTCGAATATGTGCCGCAGCATCGCGACACCTCGGTTGCCATACTTTATGGGGATGAGACGTTAAGAGACACCCTGGACTCGACTCGCAAGAAGATTGAAAGCGATATGGCGGCTGTGGATGCTGTCGACGAGAGGCTGGGCAAAGAGTTGCGGACATCGAGCACGTGGCAAGCGTTGAGGGCGTCGTGGCGGCAATTGCAGCCGCAGGCGACAACGGTTGTTGCTCGCGATTCGTTTGTGCGGCATACGGCCGTTGTCCAGCAGACGATCGATTTGATTCGGCTGGTGGGTGAGAATTCGTCACTCACTACAGACCAGAGTCTTGATGCGTTCTATCTTTCGGATACGCTGATCCAGCAAGCATCATCGATGACCGAGAATCTGAGCCAGATGCGTGGGCTTGGAGCGGCACTGGCGGCACGTGGCCGGACCAGCCCTGAGGAAGCAGGACAGATGCTTTATTACATGCGGCTGGTTGAGAATTCCAACGGGATCGTGCAGAGAAATATGGCTTCGATTTTCAAGACGAATCCGACACTGCAATCTCAGCTTGGAGAAGTATCAAAGAATGCGATCAGCGCGGCAGACAAGTTCAAGAAGACAGTGGAGCGCGAGTTGATCGCCAAAGCTGAAGCGGTGGACATTATGCCGCGTGCATATTCCGAACTTGGCACGGTGGCGATTGAAGATTACTTTGTAATGCATGACGCGGCGATTGCCAATATGAAGTCATTGCTGAGCCACAGGATTGGCGATCTTCGCGATCAGAAATATGCGCAGCTTGGATTGGGCTTTCTGGTATTAGGGTTGATGGGCTTTACCGTGTTCTCGATCAATCTGGGTATCAACCGGCAGATCCAGTCGATGTTAAAGATGTTCCAGTCGATTGGTGTGGGCGACTATCAGGCGCGTGCCGATGTTTACTCGAAAGATGAACTGGGGCAGATGGCGAGTTCTATGAACACGATGCTGGACAGCACGCTGGTGCTGATTCAATCGCGTGCAGAGAGAGACCAGATTCAGGGCAGCATCATGAAGCTGCTGGAGGAAGTGTCCGGTGTTGGCGATGGTGACCTGCGGAAGGAAGCGGAAGTTACTTCCGACATTACCGGAGCGATCGCCGATTCGTTTAATTACATGATTGGTGAATTGCGCGGGATTATCAGCTCTGTGCAAACGACGACGAAGCAGGTGGACAAGTCGGCCCGGCTGATGCAGGTGAACGCTGAGTCTTTGGCCCAGGGTTCGGTGGAACAGTCCGCTCAAATCGTCGAAGCATCGGAGACGATTGAGAAGATCAACGCTTCGATCCGTTATGTGTCGAAGACGGCTGGAACGGCGGCTGATGTCGCCGAGACGGCGCTGTCGAATGCCAAGAGTGGATCGCAATCGGTGCAGCGCACGATTGAAGGTATGGACGCGATTCGAGTGCAGGTGCAAGAAACATCGAAGCGCGTGAAGCGCCTTGGTGAGAGTTCTCAGGAGATTGGTGAGATTGTCGAGTTGATTGGCGACATCGCCGACCGTACTTCGATTCTGGCCTTGAATGCTTCGATTCAGGCGGCTGCGGCCGGTGAGGCGGGTAGAGGATTCGCCGTGGTGGCTGAGGAAGTGGACCGGCTGGCGGAACGCGCGGCTCTGTCGACGAAGAAGATTTCGACACTGATCCGGTCTGTACAGGCCGATACGAACGAAGCCATTCTCGCCATGGAAAACACGACTCGCGAAGTTGTGGGTGGATCGCGATTAGCCAATGATGCCGGCTTGAAACTGGGTGAGATCGAAAGCGTATCGAACGAGATTTCAAGACTGGTGCGGGAGATTCTGGAAGCATCGCGGAGTCAGGCGTTGAGCTCTGAGGATGTGACGCGCAAGGTGATTGGTGTTACGGAGTTTACGGCCAGGACGGCACATGGAGCGCAAGAGGTGGAAGGCTCAGTGCGGCAACTTGCGGCGCTGGCCAAGAACCTGAATGAATCGATGAGCCGGTTCAAGTTGCCGGCCGAAGAAGGTCAGACCGTCGTAGCTTAGGACAAAGCCATGAGATCGAGTGTCGATTCAAACACGATCGCCGGCTTTCACGAGGAAGCACGCGGGTATCTGCCAGGACTGGCGGAGTGTCTGCGGCGTCTTGGTGAAGCCCAGGCCGAGACTGCCGCACTTGGGGAAATGCATCGGCTGGTGCATCTAATCCGCGGTGCGAGCAGTGTTGTGGGGCTGGGGCAGCTTGCGCAGTTGAGCGACGGCCTTGAGACTTATGTTGAGGACCTGGCCGGCGGTGTTGTTGAGTGGGACGAGCAGACGATGGGGATCCTCGAAGAAGCAGTAGAGGGGATCAGGATGAATCTGGAGGAGGGGCCTGCTGCGCGGACGCGACCGATGGAGGTTGCGAATACGGCTGACCCTGAGATTCTGGCTGGCTTTCTCATAGAGGCTGAGGAGGCGCTGGAAGTTGTAGCCGGGAAGCTGTCGCTTATTGCAGACAAGGCAGCTTTGCTTGAGATACGGCGAGCGGTGCATACGCTCAAGGGTGCTGGGGCGATGGTGGGGTTGAGTGCGCTGAGCTCAGTGGCACATCGAATGGAGGATGCGCTTGATGCGCTCTATGAGGGTGAGGTCATGCTGGATGCGAGGCTTGCGAGTTTGCTTCAAGACACCACGGATCTTCTGGTAGGCCTGGTTGAAGCAGGCGGGACCGATGCCTCGATTGAAGCCCGGATACCGGCGCTGTTTCTTCGTTATCGCCCGGATGAGGTGATTGAGGCCCGGGTGGTTGAGCCTGTGGTGAGCGAAAGTGTGGAAGCTGGGCAGTATGTGAGGGTGCCGCTGGAGCGGGTAGATGAGTTGGTGAGGATGGTGAGCGAGTTGTTTGTGCACCGCTCGACGTTTGAGAAGACGCTGGGTAAGTTTGGGCATGAGGTGGGGGAGTTGTCGCTGTCGCTGGAGAGGTTGCAGCGGTTGGGGGCATCGTTTGAAGACGAGCAGGTGCTGGTGCAGTCTGGGGTTTCGACTATGGGCGGCAGTGTTGTTGAGTCTGAGTTTGACGCTCTGGAGTTTGACCGCTACACGCAGTTGCATACGCACTCGAGGGATTTGAGCGAGACGGCAGCGGACTTGGGCGCGGCTGAGGCGCAGTTGCGAGTATTGCAGGATGACTTCGATGGATTTTTGAGTCTTGAGAAGCAGTTGAGTTCGCAGATCCAGGAACGGCTGATGCGGTTCCGGATGGTGCCAATGTCGACGCTGGAGGCGCGGTTGCAGAGGACGGCTCGCATGGCTGCGGCGCAGTGCGGGAAGTTGGTTGAGCTTGAGATTGAGGGTGGAGCGGTTGAGCTGGACAAGACGCTGCTCGAAAAGATGAGTGGGCCGCTGGAACATCTGTTGCGCAATGCGGTTGTTCACGGGATTGAAGAGCCTGCCGAGCGCAGGAGTTGCGGGAAGCCGGAAGTGGGGCGGATTGAACTGAAGGTGGTGCATGAGGGGGCGCAGGTGGTGATGCGTCTGAGTGACGACGGGGGTGGGTTGAAGAAGACGCGGATACTTGAACATGCGGTGGAGACGGGATTAATTGCAGCTGCGCATGGGGCGGATTTGGATGAAGAGGAGATCTACCGGTTGATGTTTCTGCCGGGATTCTCGACGGCTGAAGATGTGACGGAATTGGCGGGCCGAGGCATTGGGCTCGATGTAGTGAGGAATACCGTTGAGGACATGAAGGGGAGCCTGAGTGTAGAATCAACGGCGGGCCAAGGGACTAGCTTTTTATTGCGGCTACCGGTGACGCTGGCGATTACGAAGGTGTTGATGGTGGAGACGCAGGGGCAGATGTTTGCGCTGCCGATTGCGTCGGTGCGGGAGGTGGCTCGGGTTGCCGCTGCCGATGTCGAGCGTACAGTGGATGGAAGCCTGATTCGGCTTGGTGGGGGAATGGTGAGGTTGCTTGGGCTTGATGAGGTGCTGGGGCTTGCCGGCAATGGTGAGGAACCGGCGAGCGTGCTGGTGGCACTGGTGAAGAATGGCGACGATGACTTTGCATTGAGTATGGAGCGGATCGTCGAAGCCCGGGAAGTTGTAGTGAAACCGCTGAGCGGATTGATTGGGCGGGCTCCGCATCTGGTGGGTGCAGCGGCACTCGGGGATGGACGGATTGTGCCGATTCTCAATGCGGGAGCGCTTGCGGATGGGCGTGGGGTGAAGCGGAAGGCGGCTCGCAGAGTTGCTGTCGCACGCAAGAGCCTGGATGTGTTGATCGTGGATGACTCGCTTAGCGTTCGCCGCGTGCTGGCAAGTTTGATGTCGCGACAGGGTTGGAATCATGCGCAGGCAAAAGATGGAGTGGAGGCGCTGGAGCATCTGAGGCGTGTGGGCGTGGCGCCGGATCTGATTCTGATGGACGTTGAGATGCCGCGTATGGATGGGTTTGAATTGACTGCGGCGCTGCGTGGAGACTGGGCTTTTGAGCATGTGCCGATTGTCATGCTGACTTCGCGCGGGGGGGACAAGCACCGGACTAAGGCTTTTGCCGTGGGCGTGACAGAGTATCTGGTGAAGCCGTATCAGGAAGAGCAGTTGGTTGAGACGATTCTACGGCTCGTTGATTAGTAGCTTGTAGTAGATGCTGGTGGATTCAAGAGTGGGTGTGTGGGTGGCTCGGGCGTAGTTGGGGATGGTACCTGAGAGTTGGTAGCCGAGAGATTTGTAGAGGGGTTCGGCGGAACTGCCGGTGACGGTGTCGAGGGTGATGAGGGTGCGATTTTCTTCAATAGCTATGTGTTCGATTGCGGTCATAAGTGCGCGGGCGAGGCCGTGACGGCGGTGCTCTGGATGAACGAGGAGTTTGGCGACTTCAGCGCGGTGCCGCTGGTTGGGAGGCATGTCGAGAATCAATTGAACTGCGGCGATGATGGAGTTGGTTGCGGTGTGGCGGACGATGAGGATCTGGCGCTGGTTAGTCATGGCTTGCGGGAGGATTTTGGCGCGCCACCAATCGAGGGAATCTTGGTGGGTGAAGGGGAGAATGAAGCTGACACTGGCACCATCATGGACGGTCGCGTGGAGGAGCGTTGCGAGTTGGTAGAGATCGATATCGAGTGTTCTGGTTGGCAGCCAGGACTCGAGGATGTAATCCGTCATTGGAATGTTCTCAGTTTAGGGCAGTGCGGGTTGTGGATAGCTTGACCTGAGCAGGACCCAAGTGGTCATGGCCCGGAGGTTGTCGACGATGGTGGTCTTGATGGGGTCGAGGAGTTCGCCGCCGATTTGAGTTGGGATGTGGCGGAGGAGTTCGGCGTCGACGAGGTAGCGCTCGCTGCCGTCCAGGAGGAGATGGCGACGACCGTTGATCTGCTGGATTTGGTGCTCGATTCCGATGGATGAGGCGAGGCGGGAGAAGAGGATGCCGCCGGGCTTGAGTTTGTCCCAGACGCTTGTGATCATGCGCTCGAAGTGGGCGTCGTCATCGGCGAAGTGGAAGACAGTGTTTACGATGATGAAGTCGAAGGATTGCGGGGGGAAGGAGAGGTCTTCGATCTTTTCGAGGCGGAATTTTTCAGCAGGGAGGTTGGGGATCGATTGAGGTTCGATGTCGATGGCGGTGACGTCGTAGCCCTGACTGATCAGGTAGTGGATGTTACGGCCTTCGCCGCAGCCGGCGTCGAGGATCTTCATGCCGGGCTTTATGCGGCCACGAAGCATTTGATCGATGAGGTAGATGTCTGTATTGCCGAGTTGTCGCTGGAGCTGGGTCATGCCTTTAGCGAGTGTAATAGCATTTGGGGATGACTCGCAGAATGTTGTTGGGTGCGCCGATGCTGGCGCTGGGGAAGACGGAGCGGCGGAACTGTCTTTTTATCGCCAGTGACGATCTGAATCACTCGATGAGTACGTTTGGGAATGCGCTGGTGCCGACGCCGAATCTGGACCGGATTGCCAAGCGTGGGGTTCGGTTTGACCGGGCTTATTGCCAGTTTGCTTTTTGTAGCCCGTCGCGAAGTTCGCTGATGACTGGGTTGAGCCCGGATCGAACGGGCGTTTATAACCTGACGACGCACTTTCGGACGAAGGTGCCGGAGGTGGTGACGCTGGGGCAGTTGTTTCAGAAGAATGGGTATCATTCGGCGCGGGTGGGGAAGATTTATCACTACGGGAACCCTGGACAGATTGGGACAGATGGCCTGGACGATGCGCCGACATGGAATCAACGGGTCAATCCTCGCGGCATAGATAAGGACGAAGAAGGGAAGCTGATCAATTTCACGCCGACGCGCGGGGTGGGGAGTGCACTGGCATATTACGCCTCGCCCGGGCGGGATGAGGAACATACCGATGGGAAGGTGGCGAGCGAGTCGATTCGGATAATGGAAGAGAACCGGGACCGGCCTTTCTTTTTGGGAGCTGGGTTCTATAAGCCACATTGCCCTTTTATCGCTCCGTCGAAGTACTTTGACCGGGTGCCAATTGAGAAGGTGACGGCGTTGCCGTTTGAAGAGTGGGAGATGAATATTGCGCCGAAGTGGGCTTACTTTACCAAGCCGTCGAATTGGGATCTGACTGAGAAGCAGCGGGTGGAAGTGATTCGGGCTTATTACGCGACGATTCTGTTTCTGGATGCGCAGATTGGGATGTTGCTCGATGCGGTGGAGCGATTGAAGCTGATGGACCGGACGACGATTGTGTTTTGGAGCGATCACGGTTATCACCTTGGTGAGCATGGGCAGTGGATGAAGCAAACGGTGTTTGAGGGGGCGGCGCGGACGCCGGTGATGATTTCCGGGGCTGGGGTTAAGGCTCGCGGGAAGCGCTGTTTGCGGACGGTGGAGATGCTGGATTTGTATCCTACGGTGGCGGATTTGTGTGGGCTGGCCGGGACGCCTTCTAATTTGCACGGGACGAGTTTGAAGCCTTTGCTTGAGAACCCGCAGGCGAGGTGGGATCGGCCAGCGGTGTCGCAGGTGGAGCGGCCGAATCAGGGGAAGCCAGTGATGGGGTATTCGATTCGGGATGAGCGCTACCGGTACACGATGTGGAATGGCGGGGCGGAGGGTGAGGAGTTGTACGACTACGCCGAGGACCCGCGGGAGTTGAAAAACGTAGCTGGGACGTCGGGCGTGAAGTCGGCTTTACGATCCAAACTAGAGGCGATTATTTCTACTCGAAAATAATTATAATAATTATTGTCGAATTATCTTGAATTAATTCCAAATATACTTTACATTAATCCAAGGGAAATCTCTTATCCCTGCCGAGACGGTATGCTTATCCGACTCAACCCTTGGGCCTGCTACGCCCTCGCAAACCCCCGCCAGGAGACAGATTATGGCTATCAATCGTCACATTACGATTACGATCGCGCAAGGGAGTCCTTTAAGCGAAGGATTTCAATTGGATACCGGTAATTTAGTTGGCATCTTAATGCCTGACACATTCACCGGTAACTCGCTTGCATTTGAGATATTACGGCCCACGGACGGAACATTTTTACCGCATTTCGACTCAATGGGTCAGGAAATCAATATTGTGGCAGCGCCTTCGCGATCAATTGCGCTGAACGATGAAATTCAGGGACTGCCGACACGGGGATTTGTGCGCGTGCGGGCGAATCAGATTCAGAATCAAGCGGCGCAATTGATTTGCGTCATTACGGAGGGTTAAGCGATGGCACTCACAAGACCAGTAAAATTGATAACCGACGGACCGAAGACGGCAGCGAATAGCCTGTCGGTGACGTTTGCTACGGATGCGAGCGGGATGCCTGTGTCGATGTCTGGCAGCGGCGTGAAGCCGATGGCGCAGAGTACTTCAGTGACGCTTGCGTCAGACCAGCCGGCTTTGCCGGTGAGCTTTGGAGGGACGGGGCAGCTCACGATGGCTGGGAGTCAGTCGGTGACGATTGCATCTAACCAGACAGCTGTGCCGGTGAGCTTAAGCGGGACCGGGCCGCAGACTATGGCGGCTAGCACCTCGGTGACTCTTGCCTCGAATCAGACGGCTTTGCCTGTCAGCGTGGCAGCTACGGGGCAGTTGGCGATGGCGGCGAGCCAATCGGTGACGATTGCTTCCAACCAGTCGGCTGTGCCGGTGAGCGTGGTAGCAAACGGAGCGCAGGTTACGGCGAATAGCCTTGCAGTGAATATTGCTAGCGACCAAGCAGCAGTTAGCATCGGCGAGCCGGGCAGCGGGATCGTGACTGGGAGCATCACAGCCAGTGGGCAGCGCGTGGCTGCGGCGATGGCCCGGTTCAACGGCGCTTCGATCTACATCAGCGGTACTTACGCAGGTGTCAATCTGAGCTTTGAAGCTAGCTTTGACAGCGGCGTGACCTATACGGCAGTGAATGCGGTGGCGATCAATGGCAGTGCAGTCCTAACCGCAACTGGCGCATTGACGAATACGGTTGCGGCTTATAAAGTGTATTGCCCTGGGGCAACGCATATTTCGGCTCGGTCGACTGCCTGGACTTCGGGCACGCAGAGTGTGAGGATTGCGCCTTATACGATTGCGATGGATCCGAACCCGGTTGTGAGTGGTGTTTTGAATGCCAATCAATCGGTGAATAACGCGCAATGGGGCGGATCGAACAGCGTGAACGGCGGAACGTCGGGATCAGTGGGCGTTGGTGGCCTCGCGGCGGATTCGGCTGCGGCGATTGGGAATCCGGTGCAGGCTGGCGGCCGGGTTCGCACGGCGGTGGACACTACGCTGGCAGCCAACGATGCGATGGCGCTGACTGGCACCAGCGGGATGCAGTTATTGATGAAGCCTTATGGGTTGCCTGAAACAGATTGGCAGTTCGCGAGTCTCATCACCAGTGCCACTGTGACTGCTGCCAGAGCAGCCGGGGCGGCTGGCGTGCGCAATTACGTTACGGCAGTGCAGTATCAAAATACATCCGCTACAGCGAGCGAAATTCAAATCCAGGACGGGGCTAGCGTCATCTGGAGAGGAAATGCGGCGGCTTCGATGGTGGCACCGGCAGTGATTGCATTGCCGACGCCATTACGCGGAACAGCGGCGACGGCCTTGAACGTGCAGTTGATCACCACTGGTAGCAATACCTTTGTGAACCTGCAAGGATATCAAGCCGTGTAGACCTTCCTGCGGGGGAAGAGGCGGGCTCACCGGTCTTTGGTTGGACATGTGGGCCCGTCTTCAATCTTTGGTTTGTCATAGAATGGCGTCATGACAAATCGACGATCTTTTCTGACGCAATCGGCTGCGGTGGGTGCAGCTATGGCGATGCCGATGGCGGCGGCGCAAAGTGGAGACGGCCATCAGATTCAGTTGGGTGTGGCGAGTTATTCTTTGCGTGAGTTCAGCCGTAATTATGCAATCAAAACGATCAAGCAGTTGGGTGTGAGCAATGTGAACATCAAGGAATTTCACTTGCCTTATGTGGCGAAGCCTGAGGATATCGACAAGGGGAGGAAGCAGTTTGAAGCGGGCGGGTTGAAGATTCTGGGTGGGGGCACGGTGACGTTTGCCAAGGAAGACGATGCCGACATCCGTTACTACTTTGAGTATGCAAAGCGGGCCGGGATGCCGCTGATGGTGGCGGCACCGACGACTCGGATTTTGCCGATGCTTGAAAAGTTTGTGAAGGAATACGACATCAGGATTGCGGTTCACAATCACGGGCCTGAGGACAAGTATTTCCCTAGCAGCCGGGACGCGCTGACAATTATGAAGAACATGGATCCGCGCATGGGTGTGTGCTGCGATATCGGGCATGAATCGCGTGCTGGCAAGGATATCGTTGAGACGCTGGAGATCGCGGGGCCACGATTGCTCGATATGCATATTAAGGATCTGAAGGTAGCCACGGGCAAGGATAGCCAGTGTGATGTAGGAGACGGGATTCTGCCGATTGTGGCGATATTCAAGTACTTGAAGAAGACGAAGTATGCGGGCGGGGTGATGCTGGAGTATGAGATCAACGGGGATAACCCGGTGATGGGTATGGCGAAGAGTTTTTCTTATATGAGAGGCGTGCTGGCAGGACTGGCGTAGGGCATTTGGGAAGAGGCTATCCGGAGAGGCGTTCGAGCAGGTCTGTCGTTTTCATCTTTTTGGCCCATGATTGTAGGTATAGGCGGTCCAGGTTGTCTTGTTGCATCTGCCAGATTCCCTGCAAGTCGCTCCATTGCCTGTCTGAGGTTTCGCCACCCAGGCGGTACCAGGCAAGTTTAGCCAGGAGCACGTCTTCCGCGCTTAAGATTGGGACTAATTCCGCTTGTGCGAGGGCTGTACCTTCGACGAAGATACGACGGCTGATTTGCTGAGCGCCATGGAGAAAAAAGGTCGCGGGGAAAATATCAAACTTATAAACCGCAGTCATATGAAGCAGGTTGAAGGAGCGGTTGGCCGCGACTGCCTGGCGGGCGTGGTCTGGATCGACGGCGAAATCTGAGGCAGTGATGGTGGCAAGTTGGAAGGCCTGATCTGGGGTTAAGTCGACAACAAGATCGACATCTAGAGTGGAGCGGGGAATCCCGAAGGTGCTGCTCGCGAAGCTGCCGCCTACAACATAGGGCAAGCTGAGTTGGTCCAAGTAACGGGTTAGATCGAGGAAGGCGCGCTCGAGTTGCGTCATTTGTTGAAGATCCGTTCGACCGCTTCGATGCCGTAGCAGGCTTCGGCCAGGCGGCGGCGCTGGGTGGCTTCGTCCAGATGGCTGATGTTAGCAAGGAAGAGAGAACGGACAGCAATAGTGAGTTCAACGGCCTGGTTGAGTCGCTGGGCTGGGGTTTGGCGGCGTAGAGCTTCCCAATAGAGTTTTTGGAAGGCTTCACTGGTGTCGCTGAGCACAGCACCAGTTTCGCAGGTTTGTAGTTAGGAGGTCTGATAGACCAGACCTGGTCTGGTCTATCATTGTCGAGTTATGATCCTGAAGAATATTTCCGGGGCTAAGGCGGAGCTTTCTGCATTGATTGAGGCAGTGTAGAAAGAAGAAGAAGTAATCCTTGTTAAGGCAGGAAGGCCGATTGCTCGTATGGCGAAGTATCAGGGCTTGGCCGAGCCGCGGAAGCTTGGAATGCTTCAGGGTCAAATCCGGGTGTATGGAGATTTGAAGGATCCATTGCCTGTTGAAATTGCGGCGTCATTCGGAATTTCGGAATGAAATTGTTGGCAGGATGCTCGTGGCACAGGCAAGGACAGAAAGTCTGAATTTGCTTGGTGCTGATGCGGGGCTAGACGAAGCGGGGGAGGTGGACGACGTCTTCGGCGGGGACTTTCTCTAGCGGGTGGCCGGCTTTTTTCCAGGCGGAGAGGCCTCCGACGACGACCTTGGCTTCAAAGCCTCCTTCGTGGAGGAGCTCTGCTACGCGCTGGCTGGTGGCCTCGTTCTGGCAACTGCAATAGAGATAGACTTCGCGCTCTTTGGGTAGAGTGGGGAGGAGTTCCGGGAGGCGGTTCGGTTCGATGCGGATGGAGCCGAGGATGCGGTCGGCGTTTGAGTCGTAATAGCCGTGGCTGCGGACGTCGGCGATGAGGATGTCGTCGTTGAGGCGAGCGGCGAGTTCGTCT
>CAZZGS010000040.1:0-14722 GCA_964653845.1 uncultured Bryobacter sp. | reverse complement strand
CTTCACCGTCCCAGGCGCTGCCTTCCCGCTCTTGAACTCCTCAACCGTCACCAACCCATGCTTGAGCACCAGTTGCTCATTCACCGTCAGCCACTTCTCGTAGTAGCTCATCCGCAAATACTCAGCCGGTGGCAACTGCTCAATCTGATATCGCCACGCATCGAGATTCCACTTCCGCAATGCCCGCAACGCCGAATTGATCCCGTAAACCCGGCCCTCCCAAGCCGCATGAAACACCGGCTCCGTCTTCTCCGGTTCATGCCGCACCGGCCCCATGCCGTGCATCCCGCCCATGTCGTACACCCCGTTCATGCCTTGCCTCCAATGGGTGGCAACTTCTCAACTCCCACCATCGAATTGCGCGACACCAGTGCCGCCAGTTCTTGCTCGGTCATCTTCTCGCTGCCTGCCGGCCTCTCCGGCAAAACGATATAGCGCAACTCTGCCGTGCTGTCCCACACCCTCACCTCGACATCCTCATTCACCTCGGTGCCAAACTCACGCAACACCCCGCGCGGGTCGATCACTGCCCGCGACCGGTATGCCGCCGACTTGTACCAAACGGGCGGCAGTCCCAGCACAGTCCACGGGTAGCACGAACACAACGTACAAACGATCAGGTTGTGAACCTGCGGCGTATTCTCAACGACAACGGTATGATCGCCCTGCCCGCTCGTAAATCCCAACTCCGCGATGGCCGAAGTCGTATCTTCCAGCAGCCGGGCCTTGAACGCCGGGTCTACCCAGGCCTTTGCCACCACCTGCGCGCCATTCCGGGGCCCAACCTTATGCTCAAACTTGTCGACCAGCGCATCCACCGCTGCCGGATCCACCAATCCCTTCTCAACCAGTAAAGACTCCAACGCCTTCACCCGCAATGCCAAGTCTGAAGGAACCACCTGATGATCGTGGTCATGATCGTGATTATGCACCGATGAATCCATGCATTCACTCTAAGCCAGAATCGACTTCACCACATTCCCATGCACATCCGTCAGCCTGAAATGTCTCCCCTGAAACTTATAAGTCAGCTTCGTATGATCCACACCAAGCAGCCGCAAGATCGTCGCATGCAAGTCATGCACATGCACCGGGTCCTTCACGATGTTATAAGAGAAATCATCCGTCTCTCCATAACTCATCCCGGCCTTCACTCCACCGCCTGCCATAAACACCGTGAAGCAACGCGGGTGATGATCCCGGCCATAATCATCCGCCGTCATCTTGCCCTGGCAATAAACAGTCCGCCCAAACTCCCCACCCCAAACCACCAGCGTATCCTCAAGCAACCCACGCTCAGACAAATCCTCAATCAAAGCCGCTGTTCCCTGATCCGTATCGCGACACTGATTCACAATCTGCCCAGGCAGATGATTGTGCTGATCCCAACCACGGTGGAACAACTGAATAAATCGCACACCCCGCTCAGCCAACCGCCGCGCCAGCAGACAATTCGCCGCATACGATCCCGGCGTCCGCGCCTCCGGTCCATACCGGTCAATTGTCTTCGTCGATTCCTTCGATAAATCGGTCAACTCCGGCACCGAAGACTGCATCTTGAACGCCATCTCATACTGCGCCATTCGCGTAGCAATCTCAGGGTCCCCAGCCTGCTCCAGCTTCAACTGATTCATCGCCGCCAGATCATCAAGATACCCACGCCGAGTCTCGGCACTCACACCCTCCGGATTCTTCAGATACAAAACCGGGTCGCCCGTCGAGCGAAACTTAACGCCCTGATACTTCGTCGGCAAGAACCCGCTACCCCACAGCCGGTCATAAAGCGGCTGGTCGGAAACATTGCCCGTCCCCTGCGAAATCATCACCACAAACGCTGGCAAATCCTGGTTCTCGGTCCCCAACCCATAAGACAACCAGGACCCAATCGACGGCCGTCCAGCCAACTGAAACCCTGTCTGAAAGAAGGTCACTGCCGGGTCGTGATTGATCGCCTCCGTATGCATCGACTTCACAAAACAAAGCTTGTCGGCGATCTTGGCCACATGCGGCATCAGGTCACTCACCCACGCCCCGCTCTGCCCGCGCTGCTTGAATTCAAACTGCGAAGCCACTAGCGGAAAGCTAGTCTGCGTCGCCGTCATGCCAGTCAAACGTTGTCCCTTCCTCACCGAATCCGGCAACTCCACCCCACGCATTTTAGCCAGACCCGGCTTGTGATCAAACAACTCAATCTGCGACGGCGCACCACTCTGAAACAGATAAATCACCCGCTTCGCTTTTGGTGCAAATTGTGTCTGCGCATCAGCCAGACTAGCCATCGCCGCAGCACTAAGAAAATCTCGCCGTTTCATTCTCGGGTGATCCCTTCATCGAGGTTCAACATCATGCTGGCCACCATCGTATTGGCCGCAAACACTGCCACATCAATCTTCGCGTCACGAGGCGAATCCCCATGAGCCAACAAGTTCCGTGCCTCATCCGGCCTAGCCCGGTAAGTAGCCAAATGACGCGCGTAAGCGCGATCCAGAATCGCCAACTCCTGAGCACTCGGGCTCCGCCCCGTCAGCAATCGAAACCCAAAGCCAAAGCCTTCGCCCGAGTGAATCACCCGCTCGGCCAGCTTCCGCGAAGCCTCAAGAAAAGTCACATCATTCATCAGGTTCAAAGCCTGCAACGGCGTATTCGTCCGGGATTCCCGAACCACACAAGTTTCACGTCCCGCCGCATCAAAGTTAGCCATCGAAGGCGGCGGCGAAGTCCGCTTCCAGAACGTGTAAAGGCTACGACGGTAAAGCCCCTCACCATGATCCACTTGATAGTCCGCCCCGCCAGAAAGCTCTTTCCAAAGCCCTGCCGGCTGATAAGGCTTCACCGATGGCCCACCCACCTTCTCCACCAGCAAGCCAGACACGTACAGAGCCTGATCACGAACCTGCCCGGCATCGAGACGCAATCTCGGCCCCCGCGCCAGTAATCGATTCTCAGGGTCGCGAGCCAACAACTCCAGGGTCAGTTGCGAACCCTGCCGGTAAGTCGAAGACATCACAATCGTCTTCATCAGCTTCTTCACATTCCAGCCGCTATCCATAAATTCAACAGCCAGCCAATCGAGCAATTCAGGATGCGAAGGCCACTCCCCTTGCGCCCCAAAATCTTCGCTCGTCTTCACGAGGCCAATACCAAACAAACCCTGCCAGAACCTGTTCACCGTAACCCGTGCGGTTAGCGGATTCTTGCGATCAATCAACCACCGCCCAAGCCCCAACCTGTTATTCGGCATACCCTCCGGAATCTTGCCAATCACTGCCGGCACACCCGGTTGAACCACCTCACCCGGTTGATCGTAGGCTCCACGAATCAACACACGTGCCTCAAGCGGTTGCCCAGTCTCACGCATGATCATCACGGTAGGAACCTGATCGAGAAACTCATTCAACTCCCGCCGCCGGCGAGTCACTTCCGCCCAATTCACACTGTCTTCGGTCTCAAGAAACTGACGCCTCCGAGCCTCAGATCCATTTGCCGTCCCGGCCAAAAACGCAATCTCTAGCTCAGGCAAAACACGGCCAAAAATCTTGGCTTCCTTCGCCCCAACCCGAATCGGCTCCTTCACCACAAAATCCTGGTTCAACTCATCCACGAGGATCCGCAGCTTCTCCGGTTTCCCGTCTACATAAACCTTCAACCCCGAGGCCAGCTTCGACCCATCAAACGTAAACGCCAAATGATGAGTCTCATCCGGCGCAAACACCCGTTCCGTCTCGACACGAATGGCATCGTCAAGCCACCGCTGCACCAGATTCACCTGTAATCGGCCCTTCGTAACTAAAAAGCCAAAGCCCATCGGCTCATCCCCGTCCACGGTTTTGGCAACCACCACCCCGTCCTTCATTGTCATCTGCGCTGTGATCGTAAATCGGTCTGTATAACTCGGCGCTGCCTTCTCAAGCGGAATCAGATCTGCAGTTGGCTTCCAATTCAAAGCACCCCGAGCCTCACCCTTCTTGAGCCTACCCTCAGCCTCCTTCACCGCCTTCTCAAGCACGGCCAAACGAGACTCCTGCACCGGCGTCGGGGCGTGAATAAACGGAGGTGTATTCCCGTACTTGAAGTAACGCCCACGCTCACCAATATTGTGGAAGTAGGCAAAAAACTGATAGAAGTCCTTCTGCGAAAACGGATCGTACTTATGGTTATGACAACGAGCGCACCCAACAGTCGATCCGAGAAAGACGGTCGACATCGTCTCAACCCGGTCCACTGCATATTCAGCCAGATACTCAGCGGCTACAATTCCACCCTCACCATTCCCGCGATGATTCCGTTGAAAGCCAGTCGCGATCTTTTGCGACAGCGTCGCATTCGGCAACAAGTCCCCAGCCATTTGTTCGAGGATGAACTGGTCAAACGGCATGTTCTTATCGAATGCTTCGATCACCCAATCCCGCCACCGCCACATCATCCGCTCGCCATCTGTCTGATAACCATTCGTATCGGCATAGCGCGCCGCATCCAGCCACCGAGCCGTCATGCGTTCCGCAAAGCGAGGCGAAGCCAGCAACCGGTCCACTGTAGCTTCGTAAGATTCATTCCGGGGTGCATCCGGCAACCCCGTCAAGTCCAGACTCAAGCGCCGAATCAGAGTCTCCCGAGACGCCTCAGGCGTTGGCTTGAGCCCCTCCTTCTTCAACTTCGCTTGCACAAACCCATCAATGCTCCCGCCAACCTCACGCGCAGGAGGCAAATAAGCCCAATGCATCTGCCACGGCGCACCAGCCTCAGCCCACTGGCTCAGCGTCGTAATCTCACCCTCGCTCAAAGGATTGCCCACATGCTTCGGAGGCATCGTCTTCGCCACAATCCGGTCACGAATCAACAGGCGAGCAGAACGTGCAGACTCTTCCTTATCGAGCCGCAGCTTGATCCCCTTCGCCGCCGCATCCGTGCCATGACAAGTCCAGCATTTATCCGACAGGATCGGACGCACCTGCCGGTTAAACTCAGGCCCTTGCCCAAACAGGCCAAAGGCAAGACTGAAAACAAATAGCCCTCGAATCATTTCATTTTGATTCTTTCACAAATAGTGCAGAAGTATCTCACCTAAAAGAGCAACTTCAAACCCATCTGCACCACCCTCGCGTCGCGCGCCGAGAAGATCGCTCCAAAGGTTGCACTAATATTCTTGCCATCCGGTCCCGGCGAGAAACTTGCCGACGGCGAGCCCCAATTTACCGTGTTGAGGAAGTTGAACGCTTCAGCCCGGAACTGCAGATTAAACCGTTCCTGAATGCGTGTATTTTTCAGCAATGACAAGTCCCAGTTCATCGTCCCAGGCGTGCGCACATCAGGCAGCGTCCTGCCTACGTTACCGAGAAAGAACTCTACCGGGTTGATGAAAGCATTGGTTTCGAACCATTTTGCCCGCGTTGGATTATCGATCTTCGCGCTAGTCCCGGTCGAGTCCGGACGGTCGGAAACAAAGTTGTTGGCACCCCGCACGATGATCGGCAATCCTGTCTGCATGATGCCGATCGAGTTCACCTGCCAGCCCCCGGCCATTCTGCTCAGCAGACTCTTTCCCTTGCCGAAAGGCAACTCATACAGCAGCGTCACCGCCAACCGCTTGCTCACATCATTCGGATCAATCGACCGGTTGAGCTTGCGATTGAAGTAGCCGTCCTGGAATCCTGATTCACCAGTCGCCTCAAACCCAAAATCATTGGTCGGTGAAACATTGCTGTCGCTCATCTTCTTGCCTCCGGTGAAGGCAAAGTTAACAAAGAGGCCAGACTTGAAATTCCGCTTCACCGTGAGTTGCAATTGGTGGCTGGTGTAGTTCCCCAGCAGCGGACTCGATACCGTGACGCCCTGATATTGGGGGTAGGGAAGCAGCGTCCGCTCCCTCGTTGTCGTACCCGCGCCAAGTCCTCCCGGCACTCTGCCCGAGAGAGGGTTCGGCACGATATATTGCGAAGACCTTCCAAGCGCACGCGTTCCAGGTGGCTACGGCGTTCCGGTTGGTTTGATTGTCGTTCCGCGCATCTCCCACCTCTTGCCCTGAGCAGATGCTCGTGTTGAATGGGTCATGTTGCGCTTGCGTGTATCGGACAAAGACACTGTGGCGATCGGACGCGCCAGTTCCATTGCGCCCAATCAATCCGGGACGTGTTGCCATCCTGATAGTTCTGTTGCTGCGTGAAGTTGTTGATCGCAGGCTTATTCGGCCGGGTCATAGACCGGGATCAGGACGCCGGTTGCTGTGCGCAGGTTCGAGAAGTTGCCATCGCGCCACTCCTGAATCGGCACTGAAGCAAATCGAGGTGAAGAGCGTCGTAGCAGGTACTTCTCATAGTTGATAAAGCCGAAGAGCTTGTTCTTCACAATAGGCGCACCTACTGCTCCTCCGCACTGGTTGTAGCGCAGCGGCAGCCTTACTGGCGCAAACGTATTTCGCGCGTCCATCTTGTCGTTGCGCAAGAACTCATATAGATTGTTTTCGACTTGATTACCAGGTTGATCGCCCCACCAGCCGTGAATCCGAACTCTGCTGACATCGGGCCGCTCTGCACTTTGAACTCACTGAGGACAGTGCAATCCCGCGATCGCCGAAGCCCGATTGTGCTGGCCCGGAATTGGAGATCACTCCGGCGGTCAGAAAGGTGAAGGCCAGAGCGCTGCGCCCGTTTAGCGGCAACTCTTGCAATCGCCGATTATCGACAACCTGGCCAAGTGTTGCGCTGCCGGTGTCATCCATCGTGGTCTCGGCGCTCACCGTTACCTTATTGGCTTGCTGCCCCAACTCAAGCCGGATGTCCACGCGCGCGCTTTGTCCCACCTGAAGTGTGATTCCCGATAGGACAAACTTCTTGAAGCCCGCCTGCTCCACACGCACTTCATACCGGCCAACGGCCAGTCCAGGCGCAATGTAGTTGCCTCTCTCGTTGCTTTTAGCGCGAAACTTTGCGCCCGTGTCCACCTGCACTACATCCACTCGGGCTCCACCTACCGATGCCCCTTGCGGGTCACTGATCGACCCCGAAATAGTTCCGCCATCCTGTTGTGCAAACAAGGAAAAGCAGCAAAGGACGAATAGAAATCCGCATCCGGTCATGGCCAAAAGATTATTTCAGATTTCTGTTTGCAAGTCCACAAACAAAAGCCCGGCGATTTCTCGCCGGGCTAATCTTTGGTGCACCCGGAGGGACTCGAACCCCCGACCCTTTGGTTCGAAGCCAAATGCTCTATCCAGCTGAGCTACAGGTGCAGGCTTTTAAGAGTCTAACCTATTCGGCACCAGGGCCCTTGAGCTTCTCACGTTGCTCCTTGAGCAGTGCCTTGCGGCTCAGCTTGATCTTGTTCCCTTCAACTCCGAGAACCTTGACCATGATCTGATCGCCTTCGTTCAGCTCATCGCGTACCTGACGGACACGCGCTTCGCTGATTTCGCTGATGTGCAACAAGCCATCGGTGCCGGGGATGATCTCGACGAATGCGCCAAAGTCGGCGATGCGAGTCACAGTGCCGAGGTAGGTCTTGCCCACTTCCGCGACAGCACAGATGTTGTTGATCATTGTGAGGGCCTTCTGTGCGGCAGCCGCGTCTGAGGCGAATACCTTCACTGAGCCATCGTCTTCAACGTCGATCTTGGCACCAGTCTGTTCGACGATGCCACGGATGACCTTGCCACCAGGGCCAATCAGTTCGCGGATCTTGTCGGTCGGGATTGTGACCATGTACATGCGAGGTGCATGCTGCGACATTTCCTTGCGCGGCTCGGACAAGCACTTGTCCATTGCATCCAGCAGGAAGATGCGGCCTTGACGGGCCTGTTCGAGAGCTTCGGTCAGAAGCTGGTTGGAGACACCGAGGACCTTAAGGTCCATCTGCAGGGCAGTGACTGCCTTGCGAGTTCCGGTTACCTTGAAGTCCATGTCGCCGTAATGGTCTTCAGCGCCAGCGATGTCGGTGAGGATGGCGTACTTGTCGCCTTCCTTAACCAGACCCATGGCGATACCAGCTACCGGTTCCTTGATCGGTACGCCGGCGTCCATCAGCGACAGAGAGCCGCCACAAACACTGGCCATCGAAGAAGAACCGTTGGACTCGAGAATGTCGGAGACGCAACGCATGGTGTAGCCGAATTCAGTTGCGGGAGGCAGCACAGCGGCGATAGCGCGCTCGGCAAGATTGCCGTGGCCAATTTCGCGACGGCCTGCTCCACGCATGAAGCCGACTTCGCCAACCGAGAAGGCCGGGAAGTTGTAGTGAAGTGTCCAGCGCTTGCTGGTTTCGGAGAAGTCGAGCATCTCGATCTTCTGTTCGTCGTCGCTGGTGCCAAGGGTGGTTGTGACCAGAGCCTGGGTTTCACCGCGGGTGAAGAGGCAGGATCCGTGCGTGCGGGGCAGGATGCCGACTTCCATTTCGAGCTTGCGGATTTCATCAAAAGCACGGCCATCGGGACGGCGGCGCTTATCGAGCATTTCAGCGCGGAAGATCTGTTCCTTGAGGGCGTCGAAGTACTTGCCAGCCAGAACCTGCTTGGCCTTAAGTTCGTCGGTTGTCCCTTCAAACAATGCTTTGGCTTTGACCTTGCACTCGTCAACCTTGGCATAAGACTCGAGCTTGGAATACTTCTTGGTGTCCATTGCATCGGTGAGGTCGGCCTTGACAGCCTTCTCCATGGCGGCATAGATGGTTTTGTCCATCTCGGCTGGAGTGTAAGCACGCTTGGTCTTGCCAGCCTTGCCAACCAATTCTTCGATGCCCTTGATGATGGTGCGGCAGCACTCAAGGCCGAATTCTACGCAGCGGAGGACGTCTTCTTCATTAGCGCCTACACCACCTGCCTCCACCATGACAACACCCTCTTTGGTGCCGGCAACGATGATGGAGATCTCGGCTCGCTTGGCTTCATCATAGGTGGGGAGGGCAATCAACTTGCCATCGAGAACTGCAACGCGCACAGCGGCGACGATGTGGTGGAAGGGGATGTCGGAGAGAGCGAGAGCGGCACCGGCTCCAGAGAGCGCGAGGATGCCAGGGTCGCGGGACGGGTCGGCCGAAATGACAAGGCCAACTACCTGGGTATCGTTCAAATAACCTTCGGGGAAGAGCGGACGGAGCGGACGATCCATCAGGCGGGCATTGATCGTTTCTTTTTCGCTCATGCGGCCTTCGCGCTTGATGTAGCCGCCGGGGTATTTGCCGGCTGCGTAAGTATACTCGCGATAATCGCAAGTAAGTGGGAAGAAACTGGCAGTTTCTTTTGGCTTTACATTAGAGCAAGCCGTGGAAAGAACTACTGAATCGCCGCAACGAATTACGACTGAACCATTGGCCTGCTTGGCCATCTTGCCGGTCTCGATGGTGATGATATGACCATGGAGATCGATTTCAACTGTATGAATCATCTATTGATTCCTCCTGAGCGCGTCACAACTATAGGACGCGGTGATCTTGAAACAAGATCAAGGAGACGATTTGAATACTGATTATGTGCTCTGTCCTCCGGGACAGAGATCAGGCAATACCCCAAAAACGGAAGCAGCCGGAGAAGCGATTTCCGGCTGCAAATTTGGTTTTAATTGTTTACTTGCGAATCCCAAGCTTAGCGATCAGCGCTTGATAGGCCTGAGGGGTACGACCCTTCAGATAGTCCAGCAGCTTACGCCGCTGAGCGACGAGCAACAGAAGACCACGACGGGAACTGTGATCTTTTTTGTGAGTCTGGAAGTGGTGGGTGAGCTGCGTGATACGAGCACTTAACAGCGCCACCTGCACTTCCGACGAACCAACATCTTTTTTGTGACGGGCGTTTGCCGCCATGATTTCTTTTTTCGCTTCTACTGCCAATGCCATTTAAAGGGGGGTACTCCTCTTCGTTCCTTAATCAACCTTTTGTTCGCCTATTAGGTTAGCATAAACGCAATCGTTATGGAAAATCGCGGCGTATGTCTAATCGTGGCTTTTATGTGTGGATGGCTGCTCAATGCGGCCCTGCCTGTCAAAACCGTGCTGGAGAACAATAAGGTGAAAGTGGTAGAAACCATTTATTTGCCTGGAGTTGCGAGGGAAGCGGGTGTTCGGGAGAGTGATCAGGTGATCGTCTTTCTCGAAGATTGCGCTTATGAAAGAAAAGATCCAGTAACCGGAGAATTAACGATCTGGCGAAGTGATCTGGCATGACAAGGGAGAAGCGGCTCCACAATTGACTAACCAGGGTAAATCTCCCTACCGAACCATCACCCTCGAGTTGAAGTAAATGTGGTTCGCCTGGCTCATGCAGTGGGCGAGCCGCTTTCATGAGCCGATGGTGGCCGAACGCAAGCGGGCGCTCTTTGCCGGTTTGTCGGGGCGAGTACTGGAGCTCGGGGCAGGGAATGGAGTGAACCTTCAATATCTGCATGCTGCGGTGAAGTGGACGGGCTATGAGCCCAATCCTTATCTTGCGGCGAAGATCGTGGTGCCTGAGGGGGGGCAATTGGTTGTTGACGCTTATCGAGGGCAGGCGGGTGAGTTTGATGCCGTCATCTGCAGTCTGGTGCTGTGTAGCGTGAAGGACCCGGTTGAGGTTCTTGGCGGATTGTATCGATGCCTGAAGCCGGGTGGGCGGTTTCTGTTTCTTGAGCATGTGGCAGCCGATCGAGGATCACGGCTGAGGGCAGCACAAGACAGATGGTTGCCGCTGTGGCGGTGTTGCGCCGGAGGTTGCCATCCGAATCGAGAGACAGCCGGATTGATTTCGGCGGCTGGTTTTGATATCAAGTGGACGGAGCGATTCGATTTGCCGCTTGGGCTGGCGGGTCCACATCTGATCGGGGAGGCGGTTCGGCGATGACTACAGATGAACGCGAGTTGTGCTGGGACGAATTTGAGCGGGCGACTCGGGAGCGGGCACATGCCTTTCGTCAGCCTGTCGTGATGAGTGTGGATGAAGAGGGCTATCCATCCGGGCGAGTGTTGACTCTTCGGGCAGTGGACCGCAGCAAAGTGAAGTTGCGGTTTCATGTGGACCGGCGCAGCCCGAAGTTTACGCAATGGATGCGGCAGCCCGTTGTGGGTGCCGTCTTTTATGACGGGCCGGCAAAATGGCAGGTGAGGGTGAAGGGTCTGGCGGAGCTGCATTTTGACGATGGGCTATCGACGGCGGCCTGGGAGGCGACACATCCGATGGGGAAGCGGACCTATTTGACAACTGCGGCACCGGGACAAGAACTGGATTGGGATTCCGGGAGCTCTTATCCACCCGGCCTTGAATTGCGGCGGCCAACACCTGAAGAGAGCGCAGCCGGGTATGCGAATTTTGCCGTTGTGCTGGTGGAAGTGATTGTGCTCGATTCGCTGCACCTGGCCAAGGATGGGCACAAGCGCTTTCAAATCATCGAAGAAGTGCATTCCGTGCGTCGTCTGGCACCCTGATTTGCTACCGTAGAGAGACACAGCAGTCTCCCCGTCTGAGCGCTTCTTTCCCTTGTTGGAAACCTTCAAGGAGCGCGAATCTAATGACAGTTATGTTCTGGCCGGTGGTCATTTTTATGGCCATTTCTTTGGCTATTGGTCTGTATTCCTACACACAGGTGCGTGGGTCGAGCGAGCGGTATACGGTGTGTGGGAAGTCCATGCCTTTTCTTGTCGTGGGGACGGCGCTGCTGGCTCAAGCGGTGGACGGGAATGCGACGCTTGGAAACGTTTCGCTGGTGTGGTCAAGCAATATCTGGGGAGGTTTGCTTATCCCTTTGGGGCTTGCGGTAAGTCTGGTACTGGTGGGGAAATACCTGGCTGCTCCGCTCAATGAGATGGATCTGATGACGTTGCCCGAGTTTTTCTATCGCCGTTATGGGAAGCAGACGGAACTGCTGGTGAGCATCGTCACGCTGGTTTGCTTCACGGTGTTGATCGCGGGGAACCTAAGCGCTGTGGCGTGGATTCTGAGCGTGGTGAGCGGGATGAGCTATGTGCAAGCTCTGGTGATCGGGACGCTTGTAATTCTTGCGTACACGATAGCGGGTGGCTTGTACTCGGCGATCTGGACGGACTTCTTTCAGATTCATGTGGCGCTGATCGGCTTTGTAGCGGCAGCGGTGTATCTGATTCTGACTTACGGTACGGCACCGATGACGGAGGCTGTGGATGCGGGCAAGCTGGACATCAGTGCACTAACGAAAATCTCGGCAGGAGCCTTGCCGAACTGGGCCAACTTTTTGTCGCTTGCGATTGGCAATGCGATGGCGCTTGATTTTATGGAGCGCGTGTTTAGTGCAAAGAGTGGCAAGACAGCAAAGAACGCCTGCTACTATGCGGCGGGGCTGACTTTGGTTGTGGGTGGCTGCGCGACGCTGATGGGTATCTATAGCGTCAGCCTTGTGCCGAAGGCCGACGATGCACGGATGGTGTTGCCGATGCTTGCCAATGGCATTCTGCCTTACTGGGTTGGAGTGATGGTGTTTATCGGAGTGCTTGGCGCCTCGATGTCTACAGCCAATGGGGCGATGCTGGTGATGAGTGTGGTGACGGCGAGGAACCTGTTTGAGCGCTACCGGGAGACTCCTGTGAGCGACGCGCAGATGCTAACCTTGTCGAGGCTGATGGCCATACCAACAGCGATTGTAGCGGGGCTGATGGCATGGTGGAAACCGGAGCCCGGAATCCTGCTGGTGATTGCATTCGATATCGTGTTTGCGGGCTGTGTAGTGCCACTGTTGTATGGTGTGCACTCGAAGGCCGCGCGGGCTGAGGCTGCTGTTGCGGCTATCGTGATTGGGACCTCCTGTCGTTTGGTTGCGTACTTCGTGACGCCGCCGGAATGGGCGGGTCTTGACACGATGGTTCCGCCGGCGATGAGTTGGATTACTTTCGTAGTGGCGATGAAATTTGGCCGGACGGTGGAAGTTAACGAAGCCGTAGCGGCACATGGAGATTAGATTGATGTTCAGAAACTTGTGTTTGCTCAGCCTGATGGGTGCTTTGCTGTTCTCGCAGGAGCCTGCCAAAAAGAAGGGACCGGGTGGCCCGAGGGTGGTGAGACCAGGTGTTAGTACTCCTGGTGTTAAGCGCGCGATGGATACAATCAAGCCGATTGCCGAGGTCAGTGTACCGGGAGTACCAGACTGGCAGGTGGTGACGGCAGACGCTCTTTGGGTGTCGAACGGCCCGAAGAACACCGTACACCGAATCGATGCCAAAACTAACCAGGTTGTGGCAGTTGTTGAGGTTGGTTTGCGGCCCTGTTCTGGACTCGCGGCAGGGTTTGGGAGCGTTTGGGTTCCTTTGTGCGGGGCGCGTGGAACGGGTGAAGGCAAGGGTTTGGCGCGGGTGGACATGAAGACCAACAAGGTGATTGCGACGATTCCAGTGGGGCCTGCCGACAGCGAAGGCGGCGTGACTGTGAGTAAAGATTCCGTTTGGATTGTTAGCGATGCGAAGGGTGTGCTGACGCGGATCGATCCGAAGACGAACAAGGTGAAGGCCGAGATTACCGTACCTGCAGGCAGTGTCGCTGTCGAATATAGTGAGGGTGCCGTTTGGGTAACTGCGAACAAGAGCGGCAAATTGATCAAGGTAGATGCCAAGAAGAACAAGGTGCTCAAAGAGATCGAGGTAGGGCCTCAGCCGCGCTTCCTGACCGCTGGAGGGGGCAGTGTATGGACAGTGAACCAGGGCGACGGCACAGTAACCCGTGTGGACGCAAAAACGGACGCAGTGATTGCCAAGATCGAGGCAGGCATTCCTGGTGGCGGAGGCGAGGTTAGCTTCGGTGGAGGTGGGCTGTGGGTGACAGTTTTTGAGATCCCGATCACCTTCATAGATGCAAAAACGAATACAGTGACGAAGCAGTGGACTGGACCCGGTGGTGACGCTATACGCCATGGACATATGTCCATTTGGTTATCCAATTTGAGGCAGCAAACGCTTTGGAGAATCGATCCGAGCCAGCTTTGAAGTAAGAGCTACATGTTTTTTGGTTCGACTGAAATCACTTAGGTTGCGAAAAAAATAATCTGAGAAATGATCCAATCCGATTTTAAAAGACGCTAGTAGGATTAGATATGTCCAACCAAAAACCCGTTCGCGCCGACGTACAGGCGCTGTCTGGACTGCTTCGGCAGTTCGACAATCAACTCAGAGAGCAAGGCCGCAATGAGGAGCGCGGTATTGTTCTGGATGCACTGATGAAGCTAGAAACCTCGCCAGTTTCGCTTCAGCAGTCATCCAGCGATACCTCAAATCATCAGCGTCCTAACCAAGTGAGCATGCAGCAGAGTAAAGCTTCAGCCGCTTAATATTTACCAATCGTTTACCCGGAGGGCAGAGCGGTACCTATGGTACTGAAGCTGCCCTTTTCCAATTTAGGAGACACTTATCGTGTCGTCCTTGGCGGGGTTTAAATACGGGTTCGATTGTCAGAGATCTTGTGGCCGTTGGGCCTGGTTTGTTAGTGCTTGTTAAGCAGCTAACTTGGAGGCGCGATGTTTGTCGAAAATTTCGCGGGCTTCTGGCATTAGGGCCATCAATCGGATCGCAAGTATCCCTGCGCTGGTTTTGCTTAGGTCGGCTTTGCGCACTTCGAACATGGGGAAGGTGGCTGGGATGTCCATCTTTTTGTCGAGCAGGTAGAACTCGGTGTGGATGTCCATGGCGAGGATTCGGTCTGTCTGGATTTTCTTGAGTTCGGTGAGGGCTTTGTCGGCGCGGCGCTCCTGGGCGGCTCCGAGTTTGAGGATGCGCTCCATTTGGGTGAAGAGTTTTTCGCTATTGGGTTCGT
>CAZZGS010000039.1:0-14781 GCA_964653845.1 uncultured Bryobacter sp. | reverse complement strand
GGAAAAAGGAAGAACTAGCTTTCCTTGATACGGATGTTGCGAAACTCAACTCGCGTGCCGTGGCCCAAAAAGCCAATATGGCCGCTGGTACGAGCCAAACCCGGGTGCTTCGCGAGAACTGCCGGATCCTTTACACTGCTGAGATCGACATCGGTCACAACCACACCATTGAGCGTCACTTTAATCTTGCGGCCTTTGGCCTTGATCTCGTAGATGTTCCACTCTCCATCACGCTTCACATGGCCACTCTTGGCTGCAAACACATCATAGACAGAACCGGTCATCTGGGTCGGCTTCAACCCCGCGCCGTTCTTGTACTTCTCTGAGGTTTCGTCCAGAACCTGAATCTCCATGCCTGCATAAGCTGCATCGCCTTCCAGCGGAGCTCGAATGCCAACCCCGTTGTTGCCACCATCCCAAAGCCGCCATTCCAGGCGAAGGGTAAAGTCTGAATACTCTTTCTCAGTGTAGAGATTGCCACCGCCATCTTCGGGGCAAACGAGCACACCATTCTGAACCAGGTAGCCCTTTCCGCGTCCACCCACCAGCTTCCAGCCAGTCAGATCTTTGTCATTAAAAAGAGGCTTAAAGCCTCGCTCAGCGGCAGGAAGTATCGCAGCGCCACCCAGCAGGAGCGCAAGTTCTCGTCGAGTCATATATGGAGCCTAACAAAATCTCATTAAGGTTTGCCAATTTACAGTGATAAAATCTGGGCATGCTGAGTCAGCGCCTCATCGCGCTTTGTTGGATTACCCTGCCGTTACTGGCACAAGAAGATGGCCCTGCCTTCTTCGAGAAAAATGTGCGCCCATTGCTGATAGCCAAATGCCTCGGATGTCATTCGGCAACCAGCCAGCCGATCATGGGTGGCCTCAGACTCGATACACTCGAACACACCCTCAAAGGCGGCAGCAGAGGCACATCGGTAGTCCCTGGCAACCCATCGGAGAGCCTGTTGCTGAAGGTGATCATGCACACCGCCGGCCCGCTCAAGATGCCCCCCGGCCCAAAGATGCGCGATGCCGATGCAGCGGTTATTGCTCAATGGATCGCTATGGGTGCACCCTGGGGCACAAATCCGGTCGTCTCTTCGAACACGCCACAAAAGAAGTATTGGTCGCTGCTTCCGCCAGCCGAACCCACTATCCCTACAGTCAAAAATCAGGCATGGATCAAATCCCCAATCGACTCTTTCGTGCTGTCCTCACTGGAAGCAAAAGGCCTCCAGCCCGCCAGGACCGCTGACAAGCGTACGCTCATCCGGCGCACCAGCTACGACATCACCGGCCTGCCGCCAACTTTAGAAGAAGTGCAGGCTTTTCTCAACGACAACTCAACCAACGCTTACACCAAACTGGTAGATCGCCTTCTCCAATCGCCGCGCTACGGCGAACGCTGGGGACGGCACTGGCTCGATGTCGCCCGCTACGCCGACTCCAATGGTCTGGACGAAAACCTCGTCTACAAAAACGCATTCCGCTATCGCGATTACGTCATCGCCGCCTTTAACAAAGACAAGCCCTACAACGAATTCATTCAAGAGCAGTTAGCCGGAGACCTGCTCGCCCCAACAGAAGATCTCAAGAAGCAATTCGAACGCTGGACAGCAACCGGCTTCCTTAGCCTTGGCGCCAAGATGCTTGCTGAGGACGACCCAATGAAGATGCAGATGGATATTGTCGACGAGCAGGTCGACACCACTGCCCGCGCCTTCATGGGCCTAACCGTCGGCTGTGCCCGCTGCCACGATCACAAGTTCGATCCAACCCCGACCGCCGACTACTATGCCCTGGCAGGAATCTTCAAAAGCTCCCACACGATGGACAACTTCAAGGTTGTCGCCAAGTGGCACGAACACGTCCTTGCGCCAAAAGAAGATCGAGACCGTCTGGCCGCTCATGAAGCCAAAGTAGAAGCAAAGCGCAAAGAGATCAGTACGCTCACAGGCGCAGAGAACAAGATCCTCGCCGAAGCCGCCATGAAGCGTGTTGGAGCCTATCTACTTGCCTCCGGTGAACTCGAAAGCTACTCGAAGATCCGCATCTCTCCCATCGAAACAGAAGCTGGAGCTACTTTGATTCCGGCAGCATCCTTCGTATCTGGCAATGCACCGAAGCTCCTCGAAAGGGGTAAATCCAATGCTCCGAAAGATTCCAAAGGCCCATACTTTGCCGAGTACGAAATCGATGCACCGGCCAAGGCCAATTATCAAATCGACATTCTGAACGAAGAGAAGGGTTTCGGCACAGCCGACATCTACGTGAATGGTGTCTGGATGAAAGCAGGCGCAGGCCCGGTGCAGAACAGAGCGGCTTCGCCCGATGCTCCAGGCTGGAGCTATGTCGCCATCGTTCCACTTGAGGCCGGAAAGAACAAGATTCGCCTTGAACACGCCAGCCGCTTCCCGTATTTTGAAAAACTCCTCGTCGCCAAACACACCCTTCCCCAAACGCCACTAACCATCGTGCAAGTGGCCACAAAGTATCAGATCAATCCAGGCTTCCTTGAGCAGTTTATGGATTACTTTGATCGCTCACAATCGGCAATCTCATCGGTACTTTATGCCTGGGAAGCACACGAATCGAAGTCTCTAATCGCAGCCTGGTCCTCACCGGTAGCGGAACTCTTCAAGTCCAGCCCAGGACAAACCAAAGAAGCCATTGCCGCACGCTACGAGCGACTCTTCCAGGATTCGCTCGCCAATGGCAAAGACAGCAAAGATCCCGGTCTCAAAGCCCTCTACGATTTCTTGCAAGAGAAGTTCGGCCCCTTCCGCGCTCCAGACGACTCGAAGCGCTATTACCTCACTGCCGCTCGTGAAAAGCTCACCCTACTCGAGACAGAGCGCAAAGCTCTCGAAGCCGCAACCCCAGACTTTCCCAAGGCTATGGGAGTCCAGGAAGGCGAGAAAGCCGAAGACCTCGCAATCCACATCCGTGGCAGCCACTGGACCCTCGGTGAGAAATCCCCGCGCGGCTTCCTGCGCGTCATCGAAACCGGCAATCGCATCCCGATCGAAGCCAACCAAAGCGGCCGTCTGCAACTGGCCCAGTGGCTGACCCAAAAAGATCACCCGCTCACCAGCCGCGTAATGGTGAACCGAATCTGGCGTGGGCACTTTGGCCGCGGCATCGTCGCAACAGTCGATAACTTCGGCCGCCTCGGCGATAAGCCCTCCAACCCCGCACTCCTCGATTGGCTCGCCCTTCGCTTCGTCGAACAGGGCTGGTCGATGAAGGCCATGCACCGCATGATCCTGCTTTCGAACACCTACCAGATGAGCAGCGACTTGAACCCTCGCGGCGAAGAGCTTGATCCTGAAAACATCCTGCTCTGGAGAATGCCACGCCGCCGTCTCGAAGCGGAAGCCATCCGCGACGCCGTCATGAGCTCTTCTGGCGCTCTCGAATTCACGATGGGTGGGAGCCTCCTCACCTACAAAGACCGCCAGTATGTCGCCAACACTACCAAGGGCAGCACGGTCGATTATGACCGCACCATCCGGTCCGTTTACGTGCCCGTCCTGCGCAGCTCCATGTATGAAGTCTTCTCGGCCTTCGATCTCCCAGACCCCACGATGCCGAATGGAGACCGCGACTCAACCGTAGTTGCCCCTCAGGCCCTATTCATGATGAACAGCTCAGTCATTCTCAACCACAGCCGCAAGCTGGCGGAAAAGCTGATGGCCGACACCAGCCTCGATGCGACTGGCCGCGTAAAGACAGCATACGAGCGGGCACTCACGCGTCCTGCAACCAACCAGGAAATCGATCAGGCGCTAACCTTTGTAGCCAAGATGCAACGCGAATGGAAAGGCGATGAATTGAAGGCATGGCAGAGCTTTTGCAAGTCTCTATTAGCCTCGAACGAATTTATCTACATGAACTGACACCATGAACAGACACTGGAATTCCTACCTCAATCAAACTCTTTCGCGACGCGAATTACTCCGGGCATCGAGCACCGGTTTTGGCGGCCTCGCCCTCACGAGCATGCTCGCCCAAGAAGCCGCTGCCGCCTCGGCCACCGATCCGCTGGCCGTCAGGCAACCCCACTTCCCTGCCCGCGCCAAGCGAGTCATCTTCCTGTTCATGCACGGTGGCCCATCGCAGGTCGACACCTTCGATTACAAACCGCTCCTCAAGCGCGACCACGGCAAGCCTCTTCCCTTTGCCCGCCCCAAAGTAGTCTCCAGTGAAACTTTCAATCTGCTCCAGTCCCCATGGGCCTTCAAGCAGTACGGTCAAAGTGGCGCCTGGGTCAGCGATCTCTTCCCTGAGACCGCCAAGTGTGTTGACGACATGTGCTTCGTTAAGTCCATGTACGGGTCCAACTCCCGCCACGGCGGAGCCCTTCTCGAACTGCACACCGGTTCAGACACTTTCATCCGCCCCAGCATGGGCTCGTGGGTGACCTACGGCCTCGGCACTGAAAACGCTTCGATGCCTGGCTACCTGACCATCTGCCCCACCCAGTCGCACGGTGGCGCAAACAACTTCGGCTCGGCATTCCTGCCTGCACCCTATGCCGGCACTGCAATTGGCTCAGTCGGAATCGCCTCTAAAGACGCTCGCATTCCTTTCATCTCCAACAAAGAAACGCCCCGTGAAATCCAGCGCATGGAGATCGACTACAGTCAGGCCCTCAACCGCAAGCAACTAGAAACCACCGGTCACGACCGCGCTCTCGAAGGCCGCATCGAAAGTTTTGAACTCGCTTTTCGCATGCAGTCGGAAGCCCCGGACCTGCAGGATCTCAGCAAAGAATCCGAAGCCACTCAAAAGCTCTACGGCCTCGACAACCCCATCACCGAAGACTTCGGCCGGCAATGCCTGATGGCTCGTCGCTTCTCAGAAAAAGGCGTCCGCTTCGTGCAGGTCAGCCATACCTACAAGTGGGACCAGCACGAGAACCTCAAGAAGGACCACTCCCAAAACGCAGCCGAAGTAGACAAGCCCATCGCTGGCCTGCTCAAAGATCTCAAGGCTCGCGGCTTGCTCAAGGACACCCTCGTACTCTGGGCCGGAGAATTCGGTCGCACGCCCACCGCACAAGGCTCTGACGGTCGAGACCACAATCCCGAAGCCTTTACGATCTGGATGGCTGGAGGCGGCGTCAAGCCCGGTCTCTCCTACGGTGCAACCGATGATTACGGCTACTATTCAGTGGAAAACAAAGTTCACTTCCACGACCTACACGCAACGATCCTCCACCTGCTTGGCATGGATCACCTCAAGCTCACTTATCGCTACGCTGGCCGCGACTTCCGCCTCACCGACGTCCACGGCAACGTAGTGAAAGATATTCTCGCTTAGCGGGAACGCCTGCTCGATTCATCCGTACAAGATGGATACATGCTGCGCCGACATTTTCTGCTTACTCCGCTCGCCTTCGCGCAAGACCCGCCACCGATCAAGGTTGAGGTCAATCTCGTCAATGTTCCTTTCACGGTGCGGGACGCCAATGGCCAATGGATCACCAAGCTGACGGCGGACGACTTTGAAGTTCTCGAAGACGGTCAGCCGCAAAAAATCTCCTTCTTTTCACGAGCCGCAGACTCTCCGCTTAGCATCGGTGTTGTCGCAGACATCTCCGGCTCGCAGCAACAATTCCTCAAAGACCACCGTCGAGACTTGCGCGACTTCCTCAAGGCCGTAATGACCAGTCGCGATCAAGCCATGCTCGTATGCTTCGGCAATTCCATTCGACTGGTCTCGCGCTTCAATCAGAGGGCCGATGATCTCGACGACGCGCTCAAGGATTACCAGAAAGCCAAGAACGTATCGCAGTTCCCCAAAATCGGCACCCCGGAATTACGCTCTGGCGGCACTGCCATGTACGATGCCATCGTCGCCACAGCCAAAGAAATGCTTGGCCAGGAGGGTCGCCGTGCCATGATCCTCTTCTCCGACGGTGAAGATAACTCAAGCGCAAATAACCTCATGGACACAGTCGAGACAACTCTCGAGACAGGCGTAACAGTCTTTACTCTCCGATATACGGAAATCAAAAAAGGAATTTGGGCAGCTCGAAACAAACAGGGCCGTTCGAATATGGCACGGCTGGCAAAAGAATCCGGCGGCCTTGAATTTGATGCGACCGAAACATTTGATCTTCGCGACTCATTCCGCCAGATCTCTGAAATGCTGCGTTCCACCTACGATCTTGCCTACTCGAGCAACCAGGGCGAACGTGATGGCAGCTTCCGCAAAATCAAGATCCGGGCCACGCAGCCTGGCCTCACCCTGCGACACAAGACCGGATACTACGCCAAGGCCTAAGGCGTGCAAGCCTGGCCGGGGGCACGGCTGAAACTTGCCTTTGCATTACGCAAAGACATCAGCGCATCCCCATTGCGGCAGCCAATCTTGAACGTCGCAGAATCCACTCCGTCCCCCGACACTGCCTCACCTACGCTGCACTTGCCGTAAGGGCTCTCAGAAGCCTTGGCTGCTGCAAGCCCAAGCAAAGCCTCCGTAGGCCGGCCAACTCCAGTAAAGCGCAACGCCTGCAACTTGGGAACCTTTGTTGGAGCCAGCGTAAAGGTTACCTTGACTGAACCCTCTTTGCATACAAGCCCAAATTCTCCTCGCAGCCAATTCTCAGGCACCAGGTCCCCATCCGGGCGGCAATCCGAATATTTCTTCTTCAGCTCTGCCACCCCAGATGCAATGCTTGCCCGAGGCTGATCGAGATAGAGATTGTCAGCCGCAATCTGATCAAGTCCTGCATCACTCCACTGATTCCAGAGCTGCATCAAGGCTTGCTGCGTCGACTTCAGGATGGGCGACACAGGCACGATACGCGGCTTTAGCGCCCCAGCCTGCGACATCAGCTCCATAGCCTCACGCATCGGCGCAGCGGGCCCTGCATAAGTCAGATTCGCCATCGCAAACATGCCTATGCCATATTCAGGCAACCACATCATGTACGAACCAAAGCCAGGCAACCCTCCGCCATGCGCCACTACCCGAGAAAAGCGGCAGTCACGACTGACACTCAAGCCATAACCATAACCCGAGGCGTTTGCGCGTAGCTCCGTTCCAGCGCTTGCGGAAAATCCCGATGTCCTCCATTGGCGCTGCATCTCACGAACCGAACTTCGCTTCACCGGCCCAGCCTCAGCCTCATCACGAGCAGGCTCCGCCGACAAGTGAAACGCAACATAACGCCCAAGCTCTTTGGCATCGATCACAAGCCCACCCATCGCCCCAAACGAGCCATGAGCCAAAGAAGGAATCTCAAACAGCTTCTGATCACGACGGCCGTAGCCAAGCGCGTGCTTGCTGGACGGCTCGAGCGTCGCAGTCTTCAGCCCAAGGGGACGCAAAATCTCGCGAGTCAGATACTGTTCATAGCTTTGCCCCGAAGCCTTCGCCACAATCCTGCCCAACAAGGCAAACCCATAATTCGAATATTCGAAGCTGCTATCGGGGGGCGTCGAGAAGGGAATGCCTTGATCGATCCAGCGAGAGAGTTCGCGATCGGGAATCGCCAGTTGCCGGTCACCCCACGGATTGTCCTCTGGGAAACCCGCCCCATGAGTCAGCAATTGCCTCACGGTAAGCGGCGCACTATCCTTGGTCGGATAGGCCAGCCCCGCAATCTCGGGAACCCATCGCGACACCGCGTCGTCGAGCGACAGCTTCCCGGCGTCGCGCAACTTCAGAATGGCAAGCGCAGTAAAGCTCTTCGTCATCGACGCAATGCGAAACATCGTCTCAGGGCCAACAACCGCCTTGGTTTCTGTGTTGCCGATCCCAAAGCCCTTGATGTGAACCACTTCCTGATCCACCACGATTCCATAGACCAGGCCAGGAATTTTCCGATCGGTAAAGTACTTCTCAAACAGCGCATCCGTTTGTGAAACCAAACCCATCAACTTCTCTTTGCGAGCCGTATCGGTAAATCGCGGAGTCTGGGCACAAACAAGTGCTACCGCGCAAACAAAGCCAAACGTAAATTTCATGACTTCTCCAGAATAGCCCTCAGAGCATGTAAGAATCTGATCTGAGCCTGATGCCTGACCTGAATCTCAACCTCTTCCAAATTCTCGTAGCTTTCGCCGCTGCGTTTACAGCCGGTGCAATCAATTCAGTTGCTGGCGGTGGCACACTTGTTTCATTTCCTGCGCTGGTCTGGCTAGGCGTACCCTCAGTGATCGCCAACGCCACCAACACTCTCGCGATGTGGCCAGGCTCAATCGGATCACTATGGGGCTACCGTGCAGAGATGCGTGGCTTGAATCGCCGCATCCTCTTGTTGATCATCCCCAGCCTGATCGGTGGCATCATCGGCGCACTACTTCTTCGCATCACACCCCCTGGTGTGTTTGATCGACTGGTGCCCTTGCTCATACTCTTTGCGACGCTGCTCTTTCTGGCCCAAGACCTCATTCAGCGCAAGCTAAAAGTAAGCGATCCCAACCTCAACAACTCATCCACGTGGCTCTGGGGTGCGATGGCCTTCCAATTTCTGGTTGCGCTATACGGCGGATATTTTGGTGCTGGCATCGGCATCCTCATGCTGGCTGCGCTTAGCATAATGGGCCTAACAGACATCCACCAGATGAATGGCCTGAAAAACACCTTCGCAACATGCATCAATGGCATCGCTGCAATCTATTTCGTCTCAACGGGACTAGTCTCATGGCCCTACGCATTGGTGATGACAGCAGGAACAGTTTGCGGAGGCTATCTTGGAGCGGGAGCAGCCCGTAAGGTAGGAAGAAAGACCGTAAAGAACCTGGTCATAGCGATAGGCTTCATCATGACCGCCGCGCTATTCATCCGCACCTGGCTCTAGCCATCGGCAAGGCGGATATCGTCTTCGATCTCGTAGATCCGGTCTTCGATCGCCTTGGTCGGCTTTCCCGCTGCCTTGGCTTCAGCCAACTTCTTCTGCTGCCCTTCGAGCTTCTTGTGCAAAGCGGCAACAGCCGGAGACTGCTTTGGCCCAACTGGGGCAGCAACAACACTGGCAGCCGCCTTCTTCGCAATAGCCTTCTTGGGCTTCGCCGGCATCGACACCTTCTCACCAAAGTCTTCAAGCAATTCACGCTGGATTTGGTTCAGTTCTGCAGCCACTTCGTGAAAACGAGTAATGAGTTCTTTCTTCGCCTGGTTGCGCAGCTTCAACCAGCTTTGCTTCGCTTCACGGTATTGATCAAGAGTTGAGGACATATAAAGGGGAAACTGTAATTATAGGCTACGCTGCTGAATCAACAAGCACCGGAGCCTCGACGAACGACTGCAACTGTTGAAGATTTTCGGGCGTTACAAGAACAACGACAGGGTCTCTTCTTGTGAATCGCCGCACATCCCCCAGCAGCGAAGCATTCGGAATCTCAGAACTGGCCACCACGAGATTGCCGGCACTCAAGCGTACAGGTTGCAGGCGTGCCTCCTGCATCAGACTCCGAGGCAGACTGCGGGCTATCGCGATATCGAGGTCCTCAACCGGAATATGGGCTGTTTCATAGCCTGACAGCAAGGCAAGCCCCTCATACAATTGCGCCTGTGTAATAAGCGTTTCCGCAACCAGATGCTCACCAATCCGAACCCCGTCCTGCCTTCGTCCCAGTGATTCTTCAAGCTGCTTCACACTCAGAAACCGAAGGTCGGTCAAGACTTCGCCCAATCGTCGCGTGTAGGGATTCAGGGCCTCTCGATTCGGGTAGGCATGTTCTGTCTTAAGCCAAACCAGCGGTTCATTGCGCCAGCGAGCTTTGGCAAATCGCGACAGGGCCGAAATCGTAGCCAGCGTATTCACAAGATTTGACCACGGAATTCGAACGGGCACCAAAGCAGCATAGGCAACTCCATAAACCCGCGCCGTAAAGTACATACGCCACCATACGCGCAGACACTGCAGCACTAGGCCAATCGAAGTCACCATCAACAGGTGCCCCTCAAGGACAGGCACATACCCAGCAAGCCCCAAAACCAGCAGAAGATTGGCAATCAAGCTCAGCGGATTCCCGATCAAACCCTTGCGGTCCCTCCAAAGCCAATAGTTCTCTTTCCAATCCGAAGACCAACCCACCTTCTGCCAGGTCTGAAGCGCGATCCCCGTCACCCAGCGAGTGCGCTGACGCACAGACGCATAAAACCGTCGCGGAAAATACTCCCGAGTCGCAACCGGCTGCCCATTCACAAAGGCGACCGGAAGATAAATCTGCTTCATCCCCAGCCGGTGCATCCGCAGTCCATTGAGATAATCTTCCGTCAAACTGTCAGGCTCAAAAAGTCGATTCGATTCAGCCTCTGCCAGCCGCCCCAACGCCTTCCGTCGATACCCGGTGCCAACCCCGCAAGATGGAGCAAATCCGCCCATCCTGTTCCTCGTTGGTAAATCCTTCTGTTGGGTCTCGGCAAACTCGTCGCAATAGATGCCATGCGTCAACTCCCACCATGGCGTTGGCAATCCAAGCACGGGGATCTGCACAAAATCGTACTCACGGCAGTAGTGATTCAACCAGCGGAACTCTTCGGGATGGATCAGATCCTCGCTGTCGTGAATAACGACAATTTCAAACTCTTCCCCAATCCGCTCTTCAACCATACAGAGATTCTGATAAATCCAGTTCAGGTTATCGGCCTTCGAAGTAGGGCCATCGTGAGGAGTCAGCGAGACATGGAGATTGGGATACTGTTGCTCGAGTTGCCGCAAGACATCGAGCGTTGCATCGTCATTCGGATACGTGCCAAGAAAGATGTGATAACGCCGGTATCGAATCGAAGCCACATTGTGCGCCACCATACTCGCAATCACCGCGTCCTCGCGCCAGGCGGGAACCCATAATGCGATCAGGCTTTCGGCAAGCCCTGCAGGGTCGCCCGGCGGAGGAACGGTCGTGGAGGAGGGATGTGTTTCAGTAGCGGTGCGTGGTTTGGCAATCCGGCCAGCCAGATAACAGAAGTCAAGCCAAAGATCGTCTATGCCACTAACGATCATCCAGCAAGCAAGCAGGAGATAGATCGCTTCAACCAATACTGAGTAGTCGCGCTAGAACGCGAAAAATCTCAGGATTTCTTGCGTAGCAATTTTGTAGCGGGCTCGTCGACAAACCATTCGGTTGGATAGGGAGGCCTGGCAGCAATCTGGCAGGGATGCGACATGACGTCTGTTTTGCCTTCAAGTACATCCCAAAGCGCACCCGCTTTATCCGCACCAGGAGCAAGAATTACCGTATGCCGGGCTGCCTTTAAGACTCCAGGCAGCAGTGTAACCCGGTGAGAATTGAATTTCTCAACAAAGGTATTGGAAGCTATCTCGTAGTCGTCTTCGATCAACGGATCCCCGGGGAACAAACTCGCTGTGTGTGAATCCGGCCCCATGCCGCGGTGAACCAGGTCGAATTTGGGAAGCTCACCTTCCTTTAATTTGAAGTCCACACGTATCTCAGAAATGTAATGCGCCGAAGCTTCTTCCGGGTATCGCTCTCCCGCGATGCGATTCAGATGTTGGATCGGAATTCCAGCGGGAAGAATCAGGTGCTCCATCGCCATCTTGTAGTTGGAGTCTGCGTGATCTGGCGGAACCACCCGCTCATCCACCCAATACAGCCAGACATGTTCCCAATCCACTGACAGCTTGGCCAATTCTCCAAACATCAATTTTGGTGAAGATCCACCTGAAAGGGCAATACGCGAAACACCGCGCAGATCCAGACTTTCTTTGACAACTTCAGCAATTCGTTCGGCGCAGGCTTTGGCTGCTAATTCAGGGTTCGCAAAAATATTTAGATAGGACGACATGCTTAACTTTTTGATGCAATTTCCAGGACACGGGCGAGTATGGGATCCCGCTCCAAAATAGAGAGTTCTTCTCGAACAAGCCGCGGCTCGTCCAATTCTTCAAACACGGTTCGGGTTGAAAACTTCTGGATATGGGTCTCCACAATTCCCTTCTCCGACCGCTCAATGACAACATCTGTCAATGCCGTTACAAAACACAATCCCTGAATCTGCCACGATGCTTCTGACGGCCGATGCACCCGATCCACTTGGAATTTCGTTCCGAGTACAGACTTTAACCAGGCAGAAAGATATTCGACGGCAATCGGCTCAGGCGCATGGACGTAACGGATTTCCACACGATTCAGACTCTGAAAAAAGCTTTTGCAGTCCATCCGTTCAAACAGGCTGGAGACGGTCTGCCTCCAACGGGTCAATCGCGTCCAGGTGAGGTCGCCATAAAGATGCCCGGCGTGAACCTCGCGATTCAGTAAGCGCAAAGATTCTAGCGGATTCGAAAGCGATCGACTATCCACAATTACCTTGTCAGCCATAGCGGCAATTTCCGGATAGGCGGGATGATCAAAAAGCTTGGCGCTGCGGCACCAGAACACTACAGGAAGGTCCGGTGCGACAAGGCCATGCAGCAACGAAACCGAATCTTCAAACGAAGCGGTGCCAGCGCTCAATTCGATTTGCTCGCAACAGATCTGCTGCCGGCGGCCAAATGGCATCCAGCATTGCGCAAAAGCCCGCCCATCCAATTCGGCATCAGCTTGAGAACGCAGTTTCAACACAATCGCCCGGCTCGGATGCTCATGCATCAGCAGCGCAAGAGCCTCACTGGCGGCCGCTTCATCATTGCCTTCTTCAACTCCAAGGATGAAGGTCATAGTAACCGCGCGCAGCACGCCTGCCGAGCGGTCGGAACCTTCGCTTTCTTCCTTACCCAATTGCGTCCACAGTCCACCCAGGTCTTTAAGCAGTTGGGCTGTATTGACCGGCGGGCTGCTCAAGGGATCCTCCACTCGTGTCCACGCCGGGCCAACATTTCGTCACTCGCCTTCGGCCCCCAGCTCCCAGCTTCATAATTCGGGAAGTCGAACTTGTTTTCCAGCCAATGATTCTGGATCGGCTCTACCGCGCGCCAACTTGCTTCCACCATGTCTTGACGCGTATACAGCGTACTGTCCCCCGCAAGGGCATCCAGCAACAACGTCTCATAGGCCGACGGTGTGCGCGATCCGAAGCTCGAACCATAATTGAAATCCATCGATACTGGCCGCAGCTTCATCCCACCGCCCGATGGATCCTTCGATTGAAACCGCAGTGAAATCCCCTCGTCCGGTTGAATCCTCAAGATCAGCAGGTTTGGTGCAGCCAGCGGCGAATCTGAAGCACCCGGGCTCGAAGAAAACAGCGACAAAGGTGCATTGTTAAAACGAATCGCAATATCAGTCACACGCTTCGGCATCCGCTTTCCGGTCCGAACATAAAACGGAACGCCAGCCCAGCGCCAGTTATCAACAAAAAAAGTGACTGCTGCATAAGTATCCGTTTGAGCTTCGGGGTTGACGCCCTGCTCCTGACGAAACCCCAAAAGATCCGCATTCCCTACTCGTGCCGGGCCATATTGCCCCTTAACTGCGTGGCTATCCACCTCATGCGGTTTAAGAATCCGGATCGAACGCAACAACTTCGCGCGCTCATCACGCACCGCATCGGAATCAAAATACGGCGGCGCTTCCATCGTCACTGTAGCCATCACCTGCAACAAGTGATTCTGGATCATGTCGCGCAGCGCCCCAGCCTCCTGATAGTAGGCGCCACGGCCTTCCACCCCGATGCTTTCAGCCGCAGTCACCTGCACGTGGCTGATGTATTGTCGATTCCACAATGGCTCAAAAATAGTATTGCCAAACCGGAAGGCCAGTACATTCTGCACGGTTTCCTTACCGAGGTAATGATCGATGCGATAGACATCCCGTTCCGCCAGAACAGTGCTGATCCGCCGGTTCAATTCCTTGGCACTGGCCAGATCGTGACCAAATGGCTTCTCGATCACAACTCGCCGCCAGGCCCCACCCGGATGATGTGCTAACCCTGCCGCCCCAATCTGCTCAACGACACTGGCGTAGAAGCTCGGCTGGGTTGACAGGTAAAACAGGACATTCCCGCCCGTGCCACGGTCACGCTCAATCTCATCGAGTTGCACCTTCAGGGCGGCATAGCAAGCCGGGTCTGAGATGTCACCGGCAACGTAAAAAATACCTTTGGCGAAATCTTCCCACAGCGCTTCGTCGAAGGGAGAATTCTCGATAAATTTCTGCACGCTCACGCGCATCTTCTCGCGAAACTGCTCATTGCTCATGGCCGTTCGTGAGTTGCCCACGATCGAAAACCCAGTTGGGAGTTTTCGCTCATATGCCAGTCGGTAGAGAGCTGGCAAGAGCTTTCGCATCGTCAAATCGCCGTTTGCGCCAAATATCAGGACGCTGCACGGCGGAATTCGCCGCTCAAATCGCAGTGCATCGTGAAATGGATTGGCAGAATCAGTCGTCTGCTGCATGAATTATTGAGCATAGCAGGACGAGCGCCGTTTCATGGCCCACGCGATACACTATTAGTTTCCTACTATGAGCACTCGGAACTCTTTCGGCGCCGCCTCGCCATTTACGGTTGGTGGACGCACATATGAAATCTACAAATTAGCCGCACTGGCAAAAGCCGGCTTTAATATGCAGAGGATCCCGGTATCCATCCGCATCCTGATCGAAAATCTCCTGCGCTTTGAAGACGACCTCACCGTCAAGAAGAGCGACATCGAATATGTGGCCAAGTGGGATCTCAAGGCAACCCCTCAGGAAATCAACTACCGCCCCTCGCGTGTTCTCCTGCAGGATTTCACGGGCGTTCCCTGCGTAGTCGACCTCGCAGCCATGCGCGACGCCCTCCTCAAGATGGGTGCAGACCCAACTCTCGCCAACCCCTTGATCCCCGTTGACCTCGTCATCGACCACTCCGTGCAGGTGGACAGCTACGG
>CAZZGS010000038.1:0-14803 GCA_964653845.1 uncultured Bryobacter sp. | reverse complement strand
CTCTCGGTGAGGGCGTCACCAATTGGAACGTTGGTGATCGCGTCGCAGGGATTTTTATGCAGACCTGGCTCGACGGGCCTTACCGCGAAGAGTATGGAAAATCGGCATTGGGTGGTGCGATTGACGGCATGCTGGCGGATTTGGTTGTGCTCGATGAGCAGGGCTTGGTCGCGGTTCCCGATCATCTGAGTTTTGCCGAGGCTGCGACGTTGCCTTGTGCTGCCGTTACCGCCTGGAATGCACTTTTTGAGAGTGGGAGTGTGAAGCCGGGCGATACGGTGTTGGTGCAAGGATCTGGCGGTGTGAGTGTGTTTGCGCTGCAGTTTGCCAAGGCTGCCGGGGCGCGGGTAATTGCCACCTCAAGCCAGCCGGCGAAGATGGATCGGCTTAAGGCCATGGGTGCCGACTGGGTTCTCAATTACAAGGAAGAGCCGGAGTGGGGCAAAGTGATTGCCAAGGCTGGTGGTGTGGATCATGTGGTTGAGGTGGGCGGTATTGGATCGCTTGAGCAATCGATTGTTGCTGTGCGAGCAGGTGGACAGGTGAATGTGATTGGTGTTCTGACCGGGGTCGCGGGCAGTTTGAACATTGCTCCGATTCTGCATAAGCATCTGCATTTGCAGGGGATTTATGTTGGCTCGCGCGCCATGTTCCAGAACCTGAACCGGGCTCTGGCTCAAAATCAGTTAAAGCCCGTGATCGATTCCGTATACCCAGGAGCTCAGATACAAGAAGCCCTGCGCCATATGGAAGGCGCAGGGCATTTTGGCAAGATTGTGGTTGAGCTTTAGAGAAGTTCAGGGATATTTTCAAGATCTACTCGATCTTCGCGCATATGGTTCACTACTTAAATCTGTCTCTGGCTCCATGCCGAATCATAAGAATTTCCACTAGCTTTGTCCTGTCGATCACTCGATAGATCACGCGGTATACATCTGATTTTTGACCATAGAGTAGATGTCGGTATTTTGGGTCTTCAGGCGTCACGGAATTGCGCAGGGGACTGACATTCAGCGTGAACAATTGTTCCACCAGTCCGACGTACCACGCATAGGCTGCATCGGACATTGCTGCGTTGATATAGAGGTAAATGCGTGCCAGATCCTTTTCGGCTCTGGGGAGTATTTTAACGATGTATGCCATTCGCCTCTTCGAAGTCTGCTAGAAACTCCTCGAGTGGCCTACCCTTTCCTTGTCTTGATTCTTCGAGGGCCTGGCGAATTCCCTCATGAAAGTCCGCCTGCGCCGCAAGATCGAGAAGCCGCTGGTAAGCAGCCGCGTCCTGCACCACCGCTGCTGCCTTGCCTTTGACGGTGAGCACGACGGGTCGTTTGGTCTTTTTGAGTTGTTTCATGAAATCGCCCGATCTACGCCGGAAGGTCGTAAGCGATTGAATGTCGTTGGTGATATCAATCATGGGTTTCCTCTTCAGCCATTACAGCACCTTTTAAGGTGCTTCCATAAAAACAGATGACCGCAAAGGGCAATCCTGCGGTTGGAGGATGAACTAGCCTGACGACGCTGTCCCCCTTCTCAGGAGCTCAGATACAAGAAGCCCTGCGCCATATGGAAGGCGCAGGGCATTTGGGCAAGATTGTGGTTGAGCTTTAGACGTCCAGATTGCGAACATCGAGCGCGTTGTCTTCGATAAACTTGCGGCGGCTCTCTACGTCGTCGCCCATGAGCGTCGAGAAGATTTCGTCAGTTTCCACCAAATCCTTGAGATCGACGCGAAGCAGTGTGCGGCCTTCCATGTTCATAGTTGTTTCCCACAACTGTTCTGCGTTCATCTCACCGAGACCCTTGTATCGGCTGACGTTGACATCGCGCATGCCTTCTTCTTTGGCTCTGACAAGCAAGGTGCGCCAGTCATCTACCTGTTCGCGGCTGCCACTGTCTCTGACGAGGAAGAATGGCGGTATGTTCTGGAGAGCGACTTGCTTGACGATGGCACGCATGCGGCGGAATTCTGCCGAGGCTGCCAGTTCAATGCCGACGTTGCGTTGAGCCTTGGTGGAATCGAGGAAGTGCAGGAAGAAGGTCGTGTGCTCTTCATCCTTATCGATGTGAGATTCGATACCTTTGGCGGTGAGCAGGCCCTGCAGCTTCACCAGTTCTTCTTCGCTCGAGAAGTTTTCTTTAGTATCGATATTGCACTCCTGCGAGAGCAAGATCTCAACCACATCTGCGCTACGAACGCGGCGCTCTGTCTTTTTGGTTACCTGCGTGAGCTCATCGAGAGCAGCGAGGAAATTACGCATTTCCGCGCCTTCAATCAGGTTTCCGTTCGCTTCGATCTTGATGTTGTCGCTGGCGCGGCGCAGGATTTCTTTAGTGAAATCTGCTTCGTTCTTGATGTACTTCTCGCTCTTACCCTTCTTGATGCGGTAGAGCGGAGGCTGGGCCACGAAGACGTGTCCACGGTCGATCAATGCCTGCATGTGCCGGTAGAAGAAGGTGAGCAGAAGTGTACGGATGTGGCTGCCGTCGACGTCTGCGTCGGTCATGATGATGATCTTGCCGTAGCGTAGCTTGGCAATATCAAAATCGTCTTTACCGATGCCGGTGCCAATGGCAGTGATCATGCACCGAATTTCTTCGTGGCCAAGCATCTTGTCGTAACGAGCTTTCTCGACGTTCAAGATCTTGCCTCGAAGCGGCAAAATTGCCTGATAACGGCGATCGCGACCGCCCTTGGCGGTACCGCCTGCCGATTCGCCTTCGACGAGGAAGAGTTCGCAACGGGTGGGATCTTTTTCCTGACAGTCGGCAAGTTTACCGGGTAGACCCACACCATCAAGCGCACCCTTGCGGCGCGTCAAATCGCGGGCTTTGCGGGCTGCTTCACGCGCACGGGCCGCATCAATGGCTTTACCCACAATCTTTTTCATCACGGCAGGATTCTTGTCGAAATATTCCTGCAACTTTTCGTTGATGATCTGCGTGACCTGACCGGCAATATCGCTATTAAGCTTGCCCTTGGTCTGGCCTTCAAACTGCGGCTGTGGCAGCTTGACGCTGATGACTGCTGTAAGACCTTCACGCACGTCGTCGCCGCTCAGCTTTTCTTTCACATCCTTGAACAAGCCGGCTTGATCGCCTGCCCAGTTGATCGTGCGCGTAAGCGCCGTTCTGAAACCGGTTAAGTGCGAGCCACCATCTTTTGTGTTGATGTTGTTGGCAAAGGTAAACAGAGTTTCCGAATAGCCATCGTTGTACTGAAGACCAATCTCCATTTCGACCTTGCCCTGGTCACCGGGCAGATCCCGTTCACCTTCAAAGTAGATTGGTTTTTCATGCAGCACCTGCTTGCCTTTGTTGAGGTGCTTGATGAATTCGGCAATACCGCCTTCATAATGGAACTCATGTGATTTACCCTCTTCGCGTTCGTCGAGGATATTAATCTTGAGGCCCTTGTTCAAGAAAGCACGTTCGCGCAGGCGGGTAGAGATCGTATCGAAGTTGAATTCGATCGTATCCATTACCGTGTTGTCGGCCTTGAAGGTGATCTTGGTGCCGGTCTTCTTGCCTGACTTGCCGGTTGCCTTGAGCGGCGCCTTGGGGGCACCACGCTCATAGTCTTGTTCCCAAGTCTGACCACCGCGCCAGATCTCAAGATGCAGCCATTCGCTCAATGCGTTGACGCAACTGACGCCCACACCGTGCAGGCCGCCCGATACCTTATAGCTGTTGGAATCGAACTTGCCACCGGCATGGAGTTTCGTCAATACGACTTCGGCTGCAGAGACGCCTTCGCTCTGGTGAATATCGACGGGGATACCGCGGCCATTATCCGAAACCGAGATCGAGCTATCCGTGTGGATGACTACGTTGATTTCGGTGCAGTGTCCTGCGAGGGCTTCGTCGACAGAGTTATCAACTACTTCATAGACCAAGTGATGAAGGCCCATTTCACCGGTGGAACCGATGTACATGGCAGGGCGCTTGCGCACTGCCTCAAGACCTTCAAGAACCTTGATACTGGATGAATCGTAAACGTTATCTTGGTTATCAGCCATTTTGTGGGTTGTCAGATGCGCATCGGCATCACGACGTAGCGGTAGGTGTAACCTACCTCTCCCCCTTTCTTGTCGCCTTCGCCCGCAGCTGCGGGACGCATTTCTCCGGCGCTCTGTGCATCGTTGAAGAGGAAGCTAAAGCCTCCCTCGGCACTGGCGCTCAAAAATTCAAGCAGGTACTGCGCGTTGAAGCCGATATCGACGGCAGGGCCTGAGTATTCAATCGCAATCGTTTCTTCGCTCTCACCCGTATCGGACATCGAAGAAAAGACTTTCATTTCGCCATCGGCAAACTGCAGGCGAATCGCCTTTGATCGTTCTTCAGAGAACTGGCTGACGCGTTGAATGGTGGTCTTGATTTCATCTTTGCCAAGGAAGACCTGGTGGGTCTGCGTCTTGGGCAGGACACGGTCAAAGTCGGGGAAGTTGCCGGTGAGCTTGCGGCTCAAAAGCAAACGCTCGCCGAGTTGAAAGAAAAGATGGTTGTCGTCGCCACTGAACTGGAAGACAGCACCGTCTGCGGCATCAGAAGAAAGCTTGAGCAATTCCTGCATCGCTTTCTTTGGGAGCAGGGTCTTGTAGACGCCTTCGACGGCGGGGTTAGAAACCTTGTTCTCGACCAGAGCAAGGCGGTGACCGTCGGTTGCCACCATTGTGAGGGCCTTGTCGGTCATTAGAAGTTGCGCTCCGTTGAGCGTAAAGCGGCTCTCTTCGCTCGAGATGGAGAAGATGGTCTTCTGGATCATCGACGACAAAACAGACGCAGGGATCTCGCCCAGCGAAGGCGGCATCTGCGGCAACTCGGGGTAGCTCTCGCGAGACATGCCGGCAATCCGCGAACGCGAACGGCCACACACTATGTTGGCCCACTGGTTGTCCATTACCTTGAAGTTCACTTCCGCATCGGGAAGCAAACGGATGTAATCGAGCAGCCGGCGTGCCGGCAGCGTGCCGGAGCCAGCCTTGATGATCCGCGCGGGGCAGGAGCAGCGCACGCCCAACTCAAGATCTGTCGCTGTTAAATGGATCATCCCGTCGCCCGTCTCGATCAGGACGTTCGACAGGATCGGGATGGTTGTCTTCTTTTCGACTACCCCTTGGGAGAGATTCAACTCTCTGACCAGGTCTGATTGCTTTACGCTGAATTCCATTCGTTGGTGGTCCTTACCTACTACAAGAAGACAAGATATTTATATGTATGTTCTTAGAACCGTAATAGTCGGTCCTGTCGAAATGTGGATATCTCTCTAAATTATACAAAACAAAAATGCTTCCCGCTACGGCTGATGACGAAAAGCCTGTTATCGATTCCTTCGAAAATCCTGTCCACGGTCCGATTTACTATTTCTTAGTGTGAGCGAATAGGAAGCGAAACTGTGGAAAACGAGCTATCACGAATGGAATGAGTCGATTAGGCTGTGGAGAAGTCTGTTCAAATCCTGGTCCTTGTGCCTTAAATCATCAATTTTGTGGATGGAGTGAAGCACGGTGGTGTGGTGCTTATTTCCAAGGGTTCGGCCGATTTCGAGCAAGGAAGCGGTTGTGAGTTCCTTTGCCAGGTACATCGCAATCTGGCGCGGGTAGGCAATGCGCCGCTCGTTTGACTTTTGCTTCAGTTGCGCCGGCAGCAGGTCAAAGCGATCCGCTACTGCTTTGAGGATCGATTCAATTGAGATGCGCTTCTCGCTGTTTTGGGTGAGATGCTTTAGAAGCTGCTTGGACATCTCAAGGGTGATGGGAGTGCCAGTGACCGAGGAGTAGGCCATCAGCTTTACCAGAGCCCCTTCGAGCTCGCGGATATTCGATTTGGTTCGGGTAGCCAGAAAGATGCGGACATCCTCTGGAAGGTTAATACCTTCGCTCTCGGCCTTGTGGTCGAGGATGGCCATCTTGGTTTCAAGATCAGGTGGCTGAACATCGACGATCAGGCCCCATTCAAAGCGGCTGCGTAGTCTTTCTACCAGGCCTGAGACTTCTTTGGGCGGAGAATCAGACGAAATCACAATCTGCTTCTGATTGTCGAAAAGTTCGTTGAAGGTGTGGAAGAATTCTTCCTGCGTGCGTTCTTTGCCTCCGATGATCTGGATATCGTCAATCAACAAGACGTCAGCTGAGCGATAAAACTGATGGAAGTAGGGCATCTTTTCCATCCGGATGCACTGGATCATCTGGTTCATGAACTTTTCGCTTGTCGTGTAGACGATCTTCATGCCGGGGTGCACGGTTAAAAGGTTGCGGCCGATTGCGTGCATCAGATGGGTTTTACCCATTCCGACTCCGCCATAGATAAACAACGGGTTGTAGCTGCGCGATGGGCGCATGGCGACAGCATGAGCAGCGGCATGTGCAAACTGATTGCAACTTCCGACGATGAAATTGTCGAAGGTGAATTTAGGGTTGAGACGCGCAACAGGTTGCGAAAAGAGGTTTTCGATGCTTTGCGGAGAGTCGGTGTAAGCGTGATTCAGGCCATTTGGACGGGTATAACTGACGGTATTACGTTCTGGAGTGATTTCAAGGTTGTATATGACGTTGCGGAAGGGGAGGCTCAGATGGGTGATTGCTTCCTTGACTTGGACGGGATATTCCCGCTCGAGCCATTCCCGGGTTGCTTCATTTGGGACGGAGACAAAGATTGTCTCGCCGTCTGTCTTGGCAAGAGTCGTCCGAACAACCCAGTTCTCGAAACTCTCTGCACTGAGAGAGGCTGCCAACGTTTGCTTTACTAGTTCCCAAGCGTTCATTTTTTATGCAACTATTCCATCGCGCAACTACAACAGACCAACAAAGCGCAAAAATCCCACAAGTTTTCCACATCTGTGGAAAAGTGGGGGACGTTGAGATTGAATTTGAGATCTGTCAGACCTAGAAGATGCTCTAGAGCCAGCGACCGTTACTGCGCTGTAGGCCTGCGATTACAAAGTCTAGCACAGATAAAGATTGTGGCAAGAGAAAAACTCTCAAATTTTAAGTGTTTTAAAATCAAAGACTTGGAACATTTTTTGCACGGTTATTTATAGTTGACAATTCCGTTTTGTAACAAAGGATTCACGCCTTCGGGCACGGCCATTTGACAAGAGGCCCTCCGGTCGGCGATACTACGTTTTGGGCTTTGCTTCGGCAACAGTCCTGCTCCTGTGCGGGAGTAACTCAGCTGGTAGAGTGCAACCTTGCCAAGGTTGATGTCGCGAGTTCGAATCTCGTCTCCCGCTCCATTCCTTCTCTCACCATTCCCATCTTTTAAGAAACTGTTGCAGCTTTTTTCGTATTGGCAGCGACTGGTGCCCCTTTGCCATGGCGTAGGCGATACGTCGCATGGCTTGCGGATCGATCGGCAAAAATCGGCAATCATTTCGACCGGTTGTAGCTTTCTCAGGAATCAGACTCACACCATAGCCCTCTGCCACCATCCGCAAAATGCTCTCCAGGTGATCGCTCTCAAAGATCTGCTGAAACTGAGCTTTGGCCTTGGTACAAACCGTTAGCACCTCAGCGCGGAGGCAATGCCCTTCTCGCAGCAGTAGCATTTTCTCAAGACCAAGCATTGGCAGCTGGATCTTTTCGGCCTGAGCCAGTTGGTGGTTGAGCGGTACTGCTGCCAGCAGCGGTTCGCGAAACAGCTCACTGCACACGATCTCTGCGTGTCGAATCGGCAAGGCGAGAATCGCCAGATCCAATTCTCCGCGGCGAAGAAGCTCGATCAGCTCGTCGGTCATGGCCTCAGTTAGGGTAAGTTCAATTTTGGGGTAGCGGCGCTGGAATTCAGCCAGGGGTTTCACCAGCGAATAAGGGAGGACCGTCGGAATCACGCCCACTCTCAACTCACCGGCATCTTCAGACTTTAATCCTTCAATTGCGGTGCGGGCTTCTTCAGCCTCCCGCAGGATGCGCTCTGCCGAAACTTGTAGGGATTGCCCATAGGCGGTGAGCTTCAAGCTGCGCCCCAGACGATCAAACAAAGAAATGCCCAGCTCCCGCTCCAGCTTCTGAATTTGCTGAGACAACGAGGGCTGGGCGATTCCTAACTGATCTGCGGCACGAACAAAGCTGCCTGCACGAACCACGGCTAGAAAATATCGCAACTGTTGAAATTCCATTTATCTCCCGCAGACCGCTATGCTGCGGGCTTTTACCCGCGTCACTGGCATTTTAGCCTGCAGCAGTGCTGGAGAAGAATCGACTTAGTATTCAGCCACTCCCGATATTGGTTTTGGCTCGCCGTAGATGAAATCGTCGATCGCCACGCCATCGGGGACAGGAAAGGGAATGTCGCGTGTGTCCATGGGCTGGTCGCCACTGTTCAGACGCACCGAGAGGATGCAAGAGTTGCGGAACCGAACTCCGAGAAAGGAGAAGGCTTTGGATCGAACCAGCGATAGAGCGGCGAAAAACTTGCGAGTAGTTCCGTCGGTGAGGTGAACTTCGAGGAAGCTTTGTCCGCCCCGGTCGACGTCGAGGAAGATAGCCCCAAAGCCGGAAACACAGGCCACATTATCCGAACCGGGAATTTTGAATTCGATGTCGGTGATGGTGCTACCTATTGGTGTGAAAAGCTTCTGGTTGCTGAAGGGCGCCAGCTCAATCATTCCCCACTCGTCACGTGTGATGTCTCTCATTAGGAAGCTGGGCGAAGACTCATCTCCAGAGACCTTCAGTGCCGAGCCGGGAGTGGACATTACTAGCCCTCGCGGAGAGGTTTTGTGAAAGAAATCGCCAGGCAGGTTTGAGTTGCCCAGGGTGCCTCCAACGGCATCCCAATTGATTTCACGGCGGCCTGCCGGGAATGATCGCGCCTCATTTGGATTTAGTTCGCCCAAGGCTTGGCGAAACCGGTCTACCTCGCCTTGAATCGAACTTGGACTGGGACCGGTTGCTGAATGCAACCATTGATCGACTTGGCCAGAGAGTGGCGTGCCGAGGCAGAAAACCAGATTGAAGAAGAATATCTTTCGCATACTGCCTATAGTGCAATTTGGATTGCCAGTGGACCAAAAATTCTTCTACCAGTCGGTGACCGAGCCATCCCGCCGGAAAGCAGGCATCAAAACTTCATCGCGATAGGAATACTTGCGGGCTTCTGTCTCATTCACATCGATGCCCAGCCCCGGCTTGGTTGGTGCACTGACATAGCCGCGCGTGACATCGTAGCCGCCTGTGACAACATCAAGCCGCCAGGGAACATCATTCCAGACGACCTCCTGAATCAGATAGTTCGGGGTAGCAAAGCCGACATGCAGGCTGGCGGCAGTGGAGATCGGGCCTTGCGGATTGTGGCAGGCCACGGTGATCGAATAGGTCTCGGCCATGGATGCGATACGGCGAGCCTCGGAGATGCCACCACAATGCGAAACATCTGGTTGGATGATGGCGCATGCACGCTTCTCAAGCAGCTCACGGAATTCCCAGCGCCCCACTAAACGCTCACCTGTCGCAATGGGGAAGCGCAAGGCCCGCGCTACCTCCACCAGCCCGTCGACATGTTCAGGCCAGCAAGGTTCTTCATACCAGAAGAGGTTGTAGTCTTCGAGCATGCGCCCAAACTGAATTGCCGCCGCCGGTGTGCACCGCGCATGAAGATCCAGCATGATGTCGAAATCATCGCCCACAGCTTCGCGCATGGCCTTTACGCAATCAGCTGCACGCCGCAATGTGGCTGCACTCTCGATTGGCTCAGAGATTGGAATGGGCATACCTTTGGCTGCTGTAAACCCGCGTGCTTTACTCTCGCCAATCAACCGGGCAAAATCATCTGGCGCCCCGGTCTTGTACATCCCTTCAAGGCTTCCGCCGCCAAGGTGATCATAGAGCCGCAGCGTGTCTCTTACAGGGCCACCCAAAAGATCACATACCGGCTTGCCGAGTTCTTTGCCCTTGATGTCCCACAGGGCCTGATCAATACCGCTAATTGCCGACATCGTCACGATGCCGCCACGCCAGAAGTATTGGCGGTTCATGATCTGCCAGATGTGTTCGATGCGCCTTGGGTCCTGGCCAAGAATCAGTGGTTTCAGGTCTTCGATCGAGCCCACCACTCCCTTGGTCTTCCATTCAAGAGTTGCCTCGCCCCAACCGTAAAGCCCAGGCTGATCGGTCTCTACTTTGACAAAGATCCAGTTGCGCATCCGCGCATTGACAACAATCGATTCAATTCCAGTGATCTTCATGACTTCTCCTTCAGACGTAGATTCTAGAGACTCGAGTGGAGATGCCGCAGAGGATGGAATAGGCAATCGTACCGGCATCGCGAGCCATCTGCCGCGCATCCATGACAACGTCACCCTCCTGGCCAAGCAAGGTAACGGAATCGCCTGCCTTTAGATGAGGCGCAGCGCTGAGGTCGATGGTTGTGACGTCCATGGATACTGCGCCCAAAATGTCTGCCAGCTTTCCACCTGCGATTAACTTTCCTCGATTGCCCAGGCGGTGCGGGAGCCCGTCGGCATAACCAACGCCAAGAATGCCAATCCTCATCGGATGCTCAGCCACAAACTGCGCACCATAGCCAACAGGGGTTCCAGCGTCGATATTTTTGACGAGAAGGATTCTGGCCTTCCAACTCAATGCCGGGGATACATCGAGTAACTCATCCGGCACCTTACCCTTGGGCCGTGATGTATAGCCGTAGATGGCATAACCAGGCCGAACCAGATTGCGCCAGCAATGCGCCTGGCCAAAGTGCAGCGGATTGGTACTGGCTTCGTGCAGATAGACCGGGCGGATGCCGCTCTTCCCGATCGCACTGCATACCGCTTCAAAGCGCTCATGTTGCAGGTGAGTCTGCTCGCTTTGAAAGTTGGCCGATGACGCAAAGTGAGTCATCAGCCCCTCAAGCCTGGTCCCGCGTACATGGGTGATGATCTCGTCTATGCCGGCGTTAGTGCCGAGTCTCGCCATGCCGCTATCGATTTCGAGATGGTAGGCAAGATCGGCATCGAGCGTCGCGATCTCGCTCAGGTCATGCACCACTGGTGTGAGGCGAAACTCTTTCCATGCCCTGGGGTCTGTATCCACACGATCGGCCATGACGAGGATTCGAGCCCGGATCCCGGCTTCGCGCAAGGCCTTCCCTTCTTCGAGATTGCTGACTGCCAGCCACTGCGCACCCTCGTGTTCCAGCACCTGAGAAACAGCAGTTGCGCCATGGCGGTAAGCATCTGCTTTGACCACCGGCATCAACTGTATGCCAGCTCCTACCGTGCGCTGAATCATGCGATAGTTCAACGCAATCCGGTCGAGCGAAACTTCTAGCCACGTCCTTTGCATAGTTCCCCAAACATCGTCTCGTATTGATCCGTCACTACATCCCAACTGTAGCGCTGCCGCACGCGCTCTAGAGCGGCAGCTCTAAAGGCGTCACGGTCTTCATCGCTCATTGCGAGCGCATGGCGGATGGCTTCGGGCAAGCTGTCTTGTTCAAACTCGATGCCGGCACCACCGGCGACTTCGCAATTCTCGGGAGTCTTGAGATAGAGAATCAAAGCTCCGCGTCCCATGGCTTCAATCAGCGCAGGGTGTGTACCGCCTACTTCAGTGGCATGAATGTAGGCGTAACAGTGAGACTGCAGGATGTGATAAGCATCACCATAGATGGCTCCCGGCAGAATAATTCGAGGGTCGGTTGTGTCCTTCACCCGAGCGATGTAATCGGGCGCATAAGGAGCATCGCCCACTAGCGCCAGCTTCATCGGCGTGTCTACTTTTTCAAAGCTTTCACGCACCAGAAGCGGATTATTTTCTGGCTCAAAGCGAGTTACGTAAAGAAAGTAATTTCGTGGCTCGAGTTTGAGCAGCGGTTTCCATCCTACTGGCCCCAACTCTGCACCGTAGGGGATGAAGGTAGAGGAAGCCTGATACGTTTCGCGGTAATAACGTTCAATTTCGAGGGCGTCGGTGATAATCCGTGTCGGGCAAAAAGTGGAGAGCCATTCTGAGAGGTGGTACCACTTCCTGGCGAGCGCATTCCACTTCTTGCGTTTGCGTTCAAGCCCATCGACGTTGAGTGCCACCGGCATTCCAAAAAGGCGTGGCATCCAGGTATAGATTGCATTGGCACCGTTGCAGAAGAGCACTACATCGACGTGATGGGCGAGAAGGTGGAGGGTAGAGAAGCCGGTATGAGCGAGAGTGTCGAAATACTTGTGGCGGATGGTGGGGAGGTACTGCCTTTGAACACCGCGATAGCTGCCAACAGGATCCTGATCGCGACAGTAGACAGTGACGGAGTGGCCTCTTGAGACAAGGCGCGTAGCCAATTCTTCAGCGAAGGTTTCAAAGCCCCCATAACGGGCGGGGATTCCCCTGGTGCCTAAGATTGCGATGCGCAAGCTAATAGCTTAACTGCGTACGGCTTTAGCCCGGGCGGGCACGCGTACGGTTTTAGGTGCTGGCTGGCTGACGGGCTGAAACTGAAACCACCGGGCCAAGTATTGGTCGCTCACGCGCCTGTTGGCCATAATCACTCTTCGCTTGGCCACCACACTATTCCACTTTTTGGCCAGAAGCCAGAAGGCACGCAGTGAAGAATGCTCCTGCAAGAGGCAGGCTCCCACTACGACCAGATCGCGCATGGTGATGTGGAAGAAGTTTCTGAGGTACAGATTGGGAGTCATGTTCTTAACCCGCATCAGGAAACGATTTTTGACTGAATGCATGTTGATGGCGGAGGGCAATGCACGACGGTTGCCCGGTAGAACGGAGCGCACGTGATAACCACGGGCATGTGGTGTGTAGAGCGTCTTCCAGCCGTAGATCTGAGCACGCCATGCCACATCGGCGTCTTCGCGATACACGAAGAAATCATTATCGAAGAATTCGCCGGCAATTGAGATATCGTCGATCATCTCGCGCCGGTAGAGTGCGGCGGCTGCGGTTGCGCCAAAGACGTATTCAAAATTCAGGTAGTCGCCGTTATCGACATCGCGGCTGCCGCGGTCGAGATGGCGCAGCATTGGGTTGAAGTAGATTCCGGTGGAATCCACAAGCGGCTTCTCAGGCAAATCGAAGGTGGCCATCATGGCCAGCAGCTTGCCGCAAACGGTTCCAATTTGCGTATCCCGGTTGCCGGCATCAACCAGACTCTGGATGAAGTTGGGCATGAGGAGAACGTCGGGGTTGAGTGTCAGGATCCACTCGCCGCTCGACATATGTATAGCTTGATTCTGAGCTGCCGCAAACCCTACATTTTCTTCATTGTTTACGATCCGGATCCGGTCGGCAAACTGGTCGAGAATATCGAGGGTTCCGTCGGTTGAGACATTGTCGACGACAATGACTTCCTTCAGTGAATAGCGCTGCGCCAGCACCGATTCCAAGCAACGCTTGATGAAGCGTCCGCTATTGTACGTAACGATTGTGACTGAAACTAAGCCGTTATGCATTTTAGAGATGTTCTGCGCCTTCCACGTGCCGACTCAAGCGGCGGTGATCCACCCGGTCCAGGACAAGGCTCACCCACGCCAAACAAAAAACGTCGGCGTAGACACCGAGGGCGCGGACACCCTGGCGCCGGTAAATGATCCCCGTTAATGCCCTTGGGACGGACGCCGCGGCAACAGCCAAACAAACCAGACGACCGGACAACCACCCAAAATGCTGAGTGGCGTATCTTAGAAGGCTACCATACCACGCCAACTCTCTGAAAGGCCACAAGATTTTCTCGATACTGCCCCCGCCGCGGTGTTTTGCTTTGGCAGCCGGGCAATAAACGATTTTGTGCCCTGCTTGACGTAGCCTCAGGCAAAAATCGACGTCCTCAAACCAGACCGGCCAGAAGGCCTCGTCCATCCCGCTCAATTTTTCAAAGATGTCCTTGCGAACCATAAAGAACGCTCCTGGTGGCTGCTCTACCACTTGCGTCCGGGTGGCATCGAAGTCGGCACAGCGATAGAACCGGTTCACCGGATTACCAGGAAAGAGGCGGTTTAAACCCAAAACCTCGAAGATCAAAGTCCAGGGTGTTGGCAGTCTCCTTACGGCAAAACCGGTCTGCAATTCGCCGTTGGCCCCGAGCAGCATTCCCCCGGCTGCGCCTTCTCGGGCAGCCTCTGCCATGTGCTCCAGTCCAACCTGTACTTGGCAATCCGGATTCAGGATCAGCGCGTATTCGGTTGAAAGAGCAGCTACCCCGCGGTTGACTCCGCCGGCAAAACCAAGATTTTCAGGAAAGTACAACAACTTCACCCCGTCAGTCGCTGCTACGATATCGCGCGTTCTGTCCTTTGATCCGTTATCGACGACGATAGTTTCAGCCACGCCCGCTTTCTTTGCTGCAGCGATGCATTCGGCGATATCTTCTTCGGAATTCCAGGTGACAATCACCGCCCCGATATTGTTCATAGGCTGAGTGCCCAATACCAGCGCCAGAATCGATCCTGACCGGTGACTGCTCCAACATCAAAGATCTCCCGCTCGAGATCCTTCAGGAACTCCGATTCTGCGCCTGCCGATTCAAACGAAGCCAGCCCTTCCCATTTCCCCTGGCACCAGTCGGCAAAACACCCATGCCGGGCGGCTGCCATTCCCCAGAGACCCTGACCGACGAGCACCTTCCACCAATCCGGAGCGCCATACCTTGCCACCAGCTTCAACTGGTTGCGCGAACTCAGCCGAACCTGACGAGGATGCCATTGCCCCAGCGTCGAGCTGCCGCGATGCCAGGCGACGGCGCTGGGTTCATAGAGTCCGCGAAAGCCAAGCTTTAGCCCGCGCATGCCAATATCAACGTCTTCGAGATAACTCTCGAAGCTTTCGTCGAGGCCACCAGTGGCGCGATAGTAGTCGCGTCG